>CACJVE010000006.1 GCA_902596775.1 uncultured SAR92 cluster bacterium | reverse complement strand
AGCTAGCAAAACTCTTATCCTAACTGACACCGCTCGAATTGAAAAAAATGGCGCAGCTAATAAAAATGCCGAGATGCGTATCATCGGTGCCATAAACGCATAAAATCTCTCGACAACTTCAGTAACCAAAAATTCCATTACATAAACAATTGTGGGATACGTTCAAAAATACGCTGAAAAAAATCAACCATTATTGCTATCTGCCAACCTCCAAAAGCCATAAGTGCCAGAACCATTACTCCTAATTTCGGAATAAAGCTTAAGGTCATCTCCTGAATTGAAGTAGCAGCCTGAATTATTCCAATTAATAGACCGACAGCTAATGCAACCCCCAATAAAGGAGTAGCCACCATAACAGCGACTAATAATGATTCTCTTCCTAATTCGATAACCTGTGCTACGTCCATAAAAACTCCTAAGGGATTACAAAACTTGACGTGATAGATCCCATTATTAGAGACCAACCATCGACCAAAACAAATAACATTAATTTAAATGGCATCGAGATCATCATCGGAGACAGCATCATCATGCCCATGGACATCAAAACACTTGCAACAACTAAATCAATTATCACAAATGGAATGTAAATTAAAAATCCAATTGAAAATGCGCTTTTTAATTCAGATGTTATGAACGCTGGTACTAATGTTGTAAAAGGTACATCTGCAGGCTCACTAATGTCTTGATTGTTGGCTATCTCGGCGAACATAGCAATGTCATTCTCCCGAGTCTGATTCAACATGAAACTGCGAACTGGAGCTTCCGCCCTAGAAAGAGCGATATCAAAAGAAATCGCACCATCTGAATAAGGCTTCACCGCCTGATCATATACACTGCTTAAAATAGGCGACATAATAAAAATAGTTAAGAAAAGAGATAATCCAATCAAAACTTGGTTTGGGGGAGTTTGAGCTGTTCCCAACGCTTGCCGTAACAATGACATGACAATAATAATTCTGACAAAAGACGTCATCATCAAAACTGCTGATGGCAACAAAGTCAGTGCCGTCATTAAAGCTAATAATTGAAGTGTTAAACTATACTCAGTATTACCACCTCCATCATCAACCATATTGATAATTGGTAATCCACTTTGAGCAATAGCTCCGTTACTAAACAACAAAAATAACAGAAAGATGTTTGCCGTATACCTGAAATCGCGAAGTATCTTCATTTTTTAATAACCTGGGAAACTATATCTCTGAATGATTTTCGTGAGTCCGATGAAACATCTGACTGTAGCTCTTCGCTTTGTATATCTTCTGAAATTTTAGTCGAATCAAAATGGTCTAATTTAGTAATACCATTTGGAGACATTGCCATTAAAATTTGTTTTTGGTTTACGCTAATAAGAAGCAGTCTCTGTCTAGCACCTAAATTGTGAGCCTCTAGAACCCTTATTCTTTTCCCATTTGCATTCCCAAGATTAGGGCCCATCTTCTTTAACATCACAAGCGTTAGAACCAATAGCACCATCACTACTGAAAAAGTACCAATCATTGACAACCAATCTGTAAAGCCTAAAGTAGCCATCTAAGAGCCTCTTTTAAAGATTTTTAACTCGTTCTACCGTTGGGATGACGCTAGTCAACTTAATCCCATAACGCTCATTAACTAGGACAATTTCTCCTTGCGCTACTGGAGTGTTATTTACCATTAAATCTAAAGATTCTCCCGCTAACCGATCAAGTTCTACAACACTTCCTTGCGCAAGACGCATTAAATCTCTGATTTTCAGTGATGTTCTTCCAACCTCTACTGAGACAGTGACTGGTATATTCTGTAGAACCTCTGCATCAATTTTACTTGTATCAAATTGAGCATCAGCATCAGAGATTGTCTCATTAGATCCTGATTTTTTTGTTTCTGTGTCTGCCATATCTTTCTCGCTTTTCAAATGAAATTTTTATTTTAAGTGTTGGTTAAGATTCTGAAGGTTTAACAAACTGTATTGCCATATGTGAATCCATCGTACCCAGATCACCCAAGAACAAGGGCATACCAGCAGCACTGGCTGTGGCATGATCAGGCTTTTTAAAGAACAAAATATCTCCCTCAGCTAAGTTTTCAAAATCTTTGAAACTGGTTTTCAACTGGCCTAAAGTAACCTTAATTTCTACCTCGGCATCCATCGTCGCTCCCATCAAATCAGCCGTCCAAGATAATTTAGAACTATTTGTCTCCGAACTGGCTTGAACTCTACTTTCTAGCAATTCTCGAATATTTTTCAAAGCACTATATGGATAAACAACATCAATAATGCCATTAGATTTACTTGTGAAATCAATCACGAACCTACTCACAACTACCGAATCTTCTTTCTGGACGATTTTTACTGCCGAAGGATTATTAGATAAATCACCACCCTCACATTTTATATTCAGTACTGGTGCCCAAGCTTGATTTAGAGATCCAAACAGAAGATCTAACATTATTTTATTTATACTTACTTCTGTAGGCGTGAAAGGACGAGTAGGGACAAGATCACTCATACTCTTGCCTGGCCCGCCAAAAAAGTTATCTAATGCGGTAAATATAATTGATGGATCTATTACCACCAGCGATTTGCCTGTCAAAGGAGTTACCTTGACAGTATTTAAAGCTATGGGGGCTTGAAGGCCTGAAATATATTCTTCATATTTCATGACTGCAACACCCTCGGCGGTGACTTTAGCGCTAGCACGCAGAACGTCAAGAATGCCAGTTTTCAAATATCTTATAAAACGCTCATTGATTAGATTAACAGCGGTTAAGTTCATCCCAATCGACGAATCTTCATTCGTCAAATCGTGTTTTATAGCCTCAATGTCTGGATTAATACCAGTATCTGATTCTATAGAACCATCCTCAATTCCAGATGACAAAGCCTCTAATTCTTCTGGGGTAAGTACATTTTTACTATCTGCCATTTTTTATCTAACCTAACAATCATTAATAATTTTCACTCAAACTTTTACATCCAATCTGCCACTCGATATTGAAAAATCAGGTTCTTTTGATGTTTCACTATCAAGCTCAACTTCAGTAAAGGACCCGTCAGCGTCGCTCTCCTCTCCCTCTGTCGAATTCCCGTCAGAATTCCGTCCGTTTTCGCTTCCTAAACCTATATAAGCAGAATCTATGCCATGTTGTGACAAAACATCTTTTAATTTAGAAAAACTCTCTTGAAGAAGCTCCCTAGTAACACTTTGTGAGGTATTAAAGTGCGCTTCCAACTCACCATTTCTCATTTCTAATTGTATTTCAATCCTACCTAATGACTTTGGGTGTAAATCCATCTCTACACGCCATGCTCCTCTTTTAATCTGTGTTGATATCCTATTTCCCAATGATTCAGTCAATCTTCTTGAAATTTCGAGGTACTGTTCATGACGCTTTTCTATGTCAGTTAGTGACCAACTCTGCACTCCGAAATTAATCAATCTAGACGAGGCGTCAAGCTTGTTGGTGGCAACTAATGTAGGATCTGCAGTTAGTGTTGCTCCTTTTTTTGACGTAGCTTCAATTGATTTAATCTGTGTAAATCTTTTGGATTGTTGTGCCAAATTTAAAAGTTCTGCTTTTGTTACAGGAATTTGGACATCCTTTAATAGCAGTTTCTCATTTATATTTCCCGAGAAAATAGCATTTTCTGTTCTGTTCTTTTCTTGTATTTTTAATTCTAAAGAGTTGGCAATATCAATACGCTTATTTAGCCCAATCTCTGTAGCTGCCTTATTTTTGAGCAATGCATCTCCTGGATTTACTTTTGAATTTTCAATGACAGACTCATTAGCTACCTTATTTTTGAGCAATTGATCTTCTAAGTTAAATTTTGAATTTTCACGAACAGGTTCACTTAGAAAATTTATATTAATGCCTTGCGTTTTAGCGAATTGTATTAAGCTATCCTCACTCGGTTCCTCTCCTTGTAATATTAATTTGCTGCCACCATCTAATACTCTCTCTTCACCTACTACATTAGCTATTCCATAAACTTGTCCCGAATCTATCTTTGTGACATTTTCTTCGTTTGGGTAATCAGCCTCCGGTGAATTGTTGCCACGTTGACTTTCTCTTATTTCGCTTATCTCTCGGTTAAATATGCTGCTAAATGGTGTTTTTTTTGATGCGGGTTCAGCGCCAACGCCCTGAGTAGCACTAGAACCCTCGTTTTCAGCTACTTCAATTTTTTGAGGTGATATTTTTATATCCATCATTGCTAAAGGTCTCTTCCTAAAAATTAAATTTCTATAAGTACACTAGCAATGGATGTGCCAACTATAAAAATTTCAATATTATTTCAAGAATTTATGTTGTATTGGATAATATTGAGTGATTCAGATTCTTTGCTATCCGATTTGGCCTTTTGAGCGCTGATCTTTGATGAGTGACGTGCCAGCAGTTTTTGTGACTTCATATTTTCATTTTCAGCATTTACAAGATTTTTCCGAGCAACACCAAGCTCCAATTCAATTTGTTTCAAATCAGAATCAGCAAAAACAAGTAACTTTTGCAACTGCACCATAAATTGCCGGTAATTTGAAGCTTCATGCTTTGTATGTGCCTTTTTTAAAACATCATTTAATTTTTGAGTATATTCATGCGCCATATTTTGGAGTTTTAACTTCCTGGACGCGGCTTCGACTCTTCTTAATCTTATTGTTTCAAAAATAGTTTTAGCCTTAGTTACTTCGCTCTCGCTCTTAGAACACAAAATCTTCCAAATTGGTTTTCTCTGGCTAGTCATTCTGATCCCCTACAACCTCGGCAAGCATTTCATGACAATCGCTAAAAGAAAAAGATTCGTCGCTATTTTGCTGAAGCAGATTCTCCATTTCTTTTTTAAGCCTTATTGCCTCATCAAGATCATGATTTGTGCCAGGCTCATAAGCTCCTACTTGAATTAAGTCCTGATTTTGTTTGAAAAGCGTCCAGAGTCGTCTCAACTTATTCGCTTTCTTCATAGATTTAGGGTCTACAATACTCTCCATCACCCTAGAGATAGATCCCTCCAGATCAATCGCTGGATAATGTGCCGCATCAGCCAACTCTCTCGATAACATCACTTGTCCATCGAGGGATGCTCTGGCGATATCAACAATCGGATCAGTTTTGTCATCACCTTCTGCTAAAACAGTATAGACCGCAGTGATAGCTCCAAAACCATGTTTCCCAACCCCCGCTCTCTCTATTAATTTGGGCATAAGAGCAAATACCGACGGTGGATATCCTTTTGCAGTGGGAGGTTCTCCAACCGCCAGTCCTATCTCTCTTTGTGCATGTGCTACTCTCGTTAAACTATCGCATAGAAGCAAAACATTCTTACCCTGATCTCTAAAATATTCTGCTATTAAATGAGATAAGTGTGTCGCCTTTAATCTCACAACTGGCGAGACATTAGCTGGCGCAGCGACAACAACAGATTTTTTTAATCCTTCAGGTCCGAGGATTCTATCTATAAATTCAAGTACCTCACGTCCTCTTTCACCAATTAAACCTATAACAACGATATCAGCCTCTGTATTTCTGGTAAGCATGCCAAGCAAGACACTTTTACCAACGCCAGATCCCGCCATAAGACCTATCCTTTGACCACGACCTAAGGTTAAACAAGTATTAATTGCTTTAATGCCAGTATCTAAAACACTACTGATGGAGCCTCGCTCCATAGGATTAATTTTCTCACCCTCCAAATGAAATTTTTCCTCACAGACCATCGGTCCTTTCCCATCTATCGGATTTCCTAACCCATCAATTACCCTCCCGAGTAAATCAGGTCCTACAGGTATTTCGGGCTGAAAAGAACTGATCCAAACCTTTGCACCTGGCGCTATACCCGCAGGCTCGTCAAAAGGCATCAAATAAAGAATATCGTCCTGAAATCCAACAACCTCTGCGTCAATTGCCTTGTTAACTCCTGTACCCTCGACTTTGCAATGTGCTCCTAAAGGCGCAGCTATCCCTTTTGCCTCTAGAGTTAAGCCAATAACCCTCACGACCTTGCCACAGACAGATTGGGGGGGATTAAAATTTTTGTTAATAAATCGATCTACGTCTTTTTCAAAAAGATGCTTAAGATTATTTTGTTTCATCACCATCATCCGGTTCATCACTCTCTGAAACAGTTGTATCACTTTCATCAGATAGATTAACTTCGTCTCGCTTACTTACCGAAACTGATTCCTCATTGACTTCTTCACTACTTAAACTGTCGTCTGGTTGTTGCTCTTCTGGCTTCTCTTCTTCAGCTGCGGTTAACTCTCCGTCACTAAATAATTCTTCTGCGATAAGCTCCAAACGATTTTCGATGAAATTTTCTATAACTGAATCACCCATCTTCACTTTTATGTCTCCCCTGAGAATTGCTTTGTTAGGTGAAAATTCAGCTTGCATTGATTCAATCAATGCTGACTTGTCTAGCTGTTCAATATCATTTGGATTCATTTCTAAAACAAGGCTATGCTCATTAGCGTTATCGATTTCTTCCAAAGCATTTTTAACCAAGCGATTAATCAGCTCCTCTGAAAGAGTTAAATCACCTTTTACTATTTGCCTTGCAATTGATAAAGCTAACGTCTTTAAAGGGTCAAAGAAATTGCTTAAGCTTTTTTGCTCATTGTTAATGTTATCTAAGAGGTTTCTTAGTAAATTTTTCATCTCCTGATTGGATATTTGCTCTTTTTCTTCGCCCTCTCGAAAACCTTTTTCGTAAGCTTCTGTCTTCACTTTTTCCATAGATTCATCGAAGCTAAGAGCACTTGATAATCCATCCTGACCAGTTTCGTTCCCAGGTAATAGACCGCCCGAGTCAGCTTCACTAGAAGCCGTAATTACAGATGTGTCTGGATTCCAACTTTTAAAACCAGCGATAGATCCATCGGAGCTATCCCTCCAGGTAATAGCCGCAAAAGACTTTGCTTTTTCCCCGGCTCGCAAGAGATCGTTCAGCCTCCAACTTATGCTTTTATCAGAATCAGACAAAGGCCTCACCTGCACCCGCCAGCATTATCTCGCCATCATCAGAAAGTTTTCTTGCAATTTGCATAATCGCTTTTTGAGCCGCCTCTACTTCACTGACTCTAATAGGCCCTTTAGCCTCCATATCATCAAGCAGTAGGTCACGAGCTCTTTCTGACATATTAGAGAGGAATTTGTCTTTAGTAGCTTCATCTGCACCTCTAAGGCCAGACAAAAGTAAATCATTTTCGACATCTCTAAGTAGCCGTTGCATACTCCGATTATCGATATCTGCCATGTTCTCAAAGGTGAGCATACGATCTTGTATTTGTGTCGCTAACTCTTTGTCCATTTTCGTAACACCCGACATGACTCCTGATTCAACATCCACCTTTGCAAAATTCATAATCTTTGCAGCAGTTTCGACTCCACCAATGCTGGATGCTTTACTTGAGGTATTATTTGTGAATTGTTTGGCCATGATGCCTTCTAGTTCAGCCATTGCAGAGGGCTGAACTGAATCAAGACTCGCTACCCTTTTAATAATTTCTGATCTTTTAGCTTCAGAAACATATTCCAAAACCTCCGCAGCGATATCATGCTCAAGAACCGACAGAATTATCGCTATTACTTGAGGATGTTCCTCATTAATCATCTCACCTATAGATTTAGCATCCATCCACTGTAAAATTTCTAATCCCTTGCTCGACGCAGGTGGCATGATCTTCCCTAAAACGGTTGCTGCCTTCTCGTCACCAAGAGCTCGTTTAAATACATTCTGAACATAGTTGGGTGTTCCCAGTCCCAGGTTAGTTTGGGTTTTTAGTGTCGACACAAAATCATCCAAGACCAAGTTCACCAAATCTTGCGATAAATCAGCAACACTTACCATGGCAGATCCCAAGGCATTTACCTCACGGGGGGCCATAAATCTTATAACATCAGCAGCTTGTTGCTCGCCTAAAAGTAGCATTATTACCGCAGCTTTCTCTGTTCCAGACATCACATTGAATTGGGCTTGCAACGGGCTAATGACTGGCTTTTCTTCAGCTACGTTCTTCCCTTTCTTTTTTTGTTTTTGTTCTTTTTCTTCGTTCTTAGCCATCACAATATCCTTAAATTTATGCTGGTCTTGTCATTTTCTTTAATACATTTGCCACACGACCCGCGTCTTCTGCAACCAATAATCTAACCAGCGCAACCTTATCATCGTATGTATTTGCGGTATTAAGCATATCTGCTGACAGCCCCGACTTTTTAGGCTTCAATTTTGCTCTTATATCGTCTATAGAGCCGCTGTTTCCGGAACTTAGCATATTAAGTTCTGCTGCAGTTAGCTCTCCATCCTTCCCACCCATCGCCTTGGCTGCTAGACTAAAGTTTGAATAACTTTTCATGGCCGGTCTTACTACAAAAAATATAATTGCGATAAACGCCAATGAACCAAATATTATTTTTATAAGATTAAGGATTTGGTCATTTGAGTACCATGGAATAGATGCCTCCTCAATCAACTCAGGCTCATCGAAAGGAATCGCTATGATTTTTACCGTGTCACCTCGAGTTTCGTCAAAGCCTATAACGCCCTTAATCAAATCCGAAAATCGATCTAAGTCCTCTTGAGAATAACCAGCTGCAACTGCTGGTGCTTCCTCAGCTTGACCCCCAGTATTTGGCACTTTAACCAGATCATTGATCACAACTGCTACCGATATCTTCTCTACTTTTGCACCCTTATTTCTGACATATCGTATTTCACGGTCCATTTCGTAATTTCTAGTAGTTTGACTACTAGTAGTGTTCATTTCTGCTTCCTTCACAGCAGAACCATTTGTAGGAGAAGTATTTGAAGCAGCACCTGGAATGCCACTTGCAGCGCCACCAACAGGCTCTTGCTCAACATTCAATACCTCAGATCTAGCGAGAGGACCCGCATTATTGCCATCATAATCTTCAAATGTAGATTCTATTTCGGTAAAGTCAATTTGCATATCTACCTCAGATCTTACGTTGCCTATACCCACTACAGGACTCAAAAAACTATCGATCCTATTTCGGTATATTTCTTCCATCTGCTGTTTATGAATCATTTGTTCACCATTCAATTGCATTGACGCAAATTTCGACGAGTCAGTTAGTAACTTACCCCTCTGATCAACAACAGAGACGCCATCTGCTGCCAAATAAGGCACGCTGGATGCGACCATATGGACAATTGCTTGCACTTGAGATCCTGAAACGACTCTTCCAGGAAATGGGGTTACCACAACTGATGCTTTTGCAGGTGTTCTATTTCTGACAAATACACTTTCCTTCGGTGAGGCCAAATGCACTCGAGCTGATTTAATAGAATTAATTTGAGATATACTCCTAGCTAGTTCGTTTTCCATGGCAGCAATATATCTAACCTGCTCCATAAATTGACTAGTTGTGATCGACGAATCATCACTTAAACTACTCATTCCTCCTGAAGCTGTGCTTTCAGGCAGTCCTTGTGATGCTAAAAGCAATATTGCCTCGTGATATTGACTCGCCGGCACTTTTAATTCACCGGTTGAAGAATCAATTTTTGCTTTAAAATCAGAGGAAGTTAACTCCGTGTATGCCAATTGCCGGTCGGCTGCAGACATACCGGGAAATACTGCCTTATAAGGTGGTTCTGATATCCATGAATATGCTAAGAGAAATACTGCTATAGTTAAAAACACTATTATCCCTGGCATCGCTTGTCTAACAGCGGCCTGCGTTAGAACACCTGACAGACCAGCATTTGCTGGTGCAGATGACTGTACCATTCCTTGTTGAGGACCTGTACTGGGCAGATTACTTGGAGAGCTTGAGTTCGTCACATCTGTTGTTAGTCCACTATTTACATCTTGTGGGTTCGCTAAGGTTGTTGCCATTTTAAATCTCTCTTAATAGTTGTTAAACGGGCATATTCATTATTTCTTCGTATGCCTTAAGTACTTTATTTCTTACTTGAAGCGTTGCCTCAAATGCTAATGAGGATTTTTGTATACTCATCACCACATCGGTTAAAGGTATATCTTCTCCACTCTCATAGGCGGCTTTGATCGCTTTTGATGCCTTTTGAGTTTCATTTACTTCTTGAACTGCGTTCTTTATTGACTCAGCAAACAACCCTGCTCCATTTTCGTTTTGTATTGGACTCGGTGTTGAGTTACTGTTCTCAGCTAATGCTTGATACTGCCTAAGTTGCCCTAAAACAGATTCGATATTGGCCATATTTGTTGGATTCATCATAATCTCCGTCTAATCTATCTCGCATATGCGCGGGTTACAGCCATTCCATCTTCTCTTAAACGTTGTAATTTGTGTCTCAAAGTTCTGGTGCTAATTCCTAAAATCTGCGCAGCTTGATCACGATTCCGAGTACTTTTCAATGCGGTCATAATTGTTTGATACTCACTATTTTTCACCACATTGGATAAGGACTCTGACGAAGACAACCCCTCGTCAGCTTGCTTGAACTGAAGAGCGTTATTAGAAAATCCGTCTATCAAATGTGAACTCTTCCTCGTGTCATCTGCAATATATAGATCGTCAAAAATCAAATGGGATGTGTCTATTGTCTCATCATTTGTAAGAACGACGGCTCGCATGATCACATTATTGAGTTCTCGGACATTGCCCGGCCATCTATAAGACACTAGTTGATCCTTCGCATCTTGAGACAGGGAATATAATTTGCCATTTCCCATTTCACTTTTAAGAAATTGCTCTGCCAGTGGAATTATATCCAAAGGCCTTTCACTCAAGGGTGGTATAGTTAACTTGAAGGCACTCAACCGAAAATATAAATCTTCTCTGAAGATACCCTTTAGAATCGCTTGTTTCAGATCTTTGTTTGTCGCTGCTACAATTCTAATGTTTAAGTCAACTGAGCTCAGGCTGCCTAACCTAGTTACTTTTCTTTCTTGTAAGATTCTCAATAACTTGACTTGCAATTGCATTGGCATCTCGCCAATTTCATCCAAGAATATAGTTCCATTCTGAGCTTGCTCGAAAAGTCCAGGCTTTGAGGAAGATGCACCAGTAAAGGATCCTTTCTCATGACCAAATAACATGTCTTCAGCCAAGCTCTCGGGCAAAGCAGCGCAGTTAAATGCGATAAAAGGTCCCGAATGTCGAGATGAAGCCTCATGAATTACTTTCGCTAGTACCTCTTTTCCTGTCCCTGTCGAACCATTCAATAAAACAGCAACCTCTGCACCTGCGACTCTTTCAGTTAAAGCAAGCAATTTTCGACTAGCCGGATCTGCAAAAACATATGAACTAGCATTGCCGCTCTCAACATTGCTTGGAATTAATAACTTGATTTTTCCTGTTAACTCATCTGTATCTTCAAGCTGTATTGGAATAACAGTTTTTGCACCACCACCCATAGCTTCGATGCCGAGCTCAAAATTTTGACGACACACTCTTGCAATGATTGGTGTGACAGCACCCTGCGATGCTTGAACTGCTTTTAATTTAGCAAGATCGCTAATATTCTTATTCAAACTTATCACTGCTAAGTCGTGATTGATCTCTAATTCTCGACTTAATTCTTCTGGATGAACAAGAGTGACATTAATATTTTGAGTCTTAATCTTATCTATTAATGTGTTTGCGTTCTCTAAATCACTATCGATCCATAAAACACTTACTGAATTGTAATTTGCCACTTTTTAGTCCTTAGTTTTGCCGCTTTCTATTAATTAGCTAAACTAAAGCAAGTACCATGCCAATAAAAAAGTGTTGTAAAATCAATGGTTTTTAAAGCAACTGGCTATAAATTGTCACCCGAACTAAAACAAAGTCAAAATATTGACAATAGAATCAGGACTGTAAATTGTGCTTATTAATTTTTTCGATCAAAGTAGTTCGCTGTAATCCAAGTAAGCGTGCGGTTTTTGAAACATTACTATCAGATCGCATTAGAGCTTGCTGAATAAGATCTTTCTCAATTCCCATAAGATGCTCTTTTAGATGTAAACCCTCTTCTGGCAATGTGTTTGCTCCTTGGGCCAAACTAATAATTCTCTCTACGTCAGAGAAAGAGTTGTCAAATCCGCCAAGCGGATTTGGTTCTGTCGAGATTATCGCCTCATTATTTGAAGAATTACCACCAGATGAATTATCGAGAGTTTTTCTCATCAAAGCTGGGATCATACTTAAAGGGATATCTCTGAAATCAATCTCAGCTCCCGGCATCAAAGCGGAGTATCTTGCAATTAAATTTGATAATTCTCGAATATTGCCTGGCCACTGATAACTTAAGAAGATCCTCATAGTCTCATTATTGAGTCTTATTGGATTAGAATGCTTTTCAGCATGTTGCTGCGCAAAGAAGCTCACTAGTTCTGGAACATCAGACTTTCTATCAGATAAACTTGGAATTTCAATAGGTAAAACATTTAGCCTGTAATATAAATCTTGCCTAAATTTTCCCTCGTCTATCAAGGATTCAATATTTTTATGAGTTGCAGCGATTACCCGAACATCAACGTCAATACTACTAGTTGAGCCCACCGGGTCAATTTGCCTTTCTTGAAGAACCCTAAGTAATTTCACCTGTAAATCCAGAGACATATCTCCAATCTCATCTAAAAACAAAGTCCCTTGATGGGCGAGTTGAAATCTCCCTTTACGATCTGAAATAGCGCCAGTAAAAGAGCCTTTCTTATGCCCAAATAACTCGCTCTCTAAAAGATCTTTTGGTATCGCACCACAATTTACTGGAATGAAAGGTTTCATCTTTCTTGATGACGACTCATGCAAAGCCCGTGCAGCTAAGTCTTTACCCGTGCCACTCTCTCCTAAAATCAATACCGTAGAATCACTTTTGCCAACAGTGCTAATTAACTTCCGAAGAGCTAAAACTTCCTGGCTTGAACCTATTATTGAATTTAATACTGACAATATGGCAGCTCTTGTGTGAATAAATTTTTAATTTATCAATCGAAACTTGATGGAAAGACTATACAACACTCGACTATTTATCTCTACAGCCAAGGATTTGCGTTGTCTTTGACTATTAACTTAAAATAATTGGATAGATTTTCATACATATTTTAATACGGTCTAAGATAATCAAAAATAGTTGGGACTTGAATTGAAGCACTTAAAAATTTTAATTATGTTTATTTTAACCGCAATATTTCTGAGTCCAATATCAATGGTACTCAGCGATCCGATAGCAGCCGGCAAAAGTGCACTTAAAAGAGGAGATTATAGTATTGCTTTTCGAGCATTTAGTCCTCTGGCTAATGAGGGGAACGCTGAAGCGCAGACCCATCTCGGAAACTTATATGAACGAGGACTTGGTGTACTAGAAGATAAAAAAGCTGCATTAATTTGGTACGAAAAAGCTGGACGAGCTGGTAATCCGCAAGGACAGCACAACACAGGGATTTTTTACTATGAAGGCAGAGGGGTAATTCAAGATTATCCTAGCGCCTATGAATGGTTTCTCAGGGCTACTGACAATGAATATCCCCCCTCTCAATACATGTTAGGTCTAATGTATCACCAGGGGCAAGGTGTGGCTGTGAATTTTGAACGCGCGAGATTGTGGTTTTTAAAAGCTGCGAAACAGGGTTATGCTAATGCTCAGTTTATGTATTCATTTATGCTTCAAGCCGGAGAGGGGGAAAAATCCAACCCTCCAAACGCGATGGTATGGGCATTAGTGGCTGAGAAAAATGGTAAAAAGAATACTGTCGCAATCACTGTTCCTGCCAGCATGACAATGACAGAGCTCGAAATAAAGACAGCTGAGAAAATAGCTAATGAGTGTTTTCAAAGTAATTATCAAAATTGTCCTGAATAAATTTCATATTTTGCTAAAGATTTTCTGCTCTGTTCCGATGTTATTAATATTAAATAAGACAGGACAAAGACATGACTCTGAACAAACGTGCAGCAAACGCATATAGAAATGTTGAAGTGTCGTCGGCAGTTCCCTACGCAGACAGCATTCAATTAATTCAAATGCTATTCGATGGCCTAATTGCAAGCCTTTCTGATGCTGAAGGTCACTTCGAACGAAAAGACATCAAAGGTAAAAACGAATCTATTGGTAAAGCCAACAAAATAATTATCGGCCTCCAAAGCGCTCTTGACTTTGAGAAAGGTAAAGAGCTTGCCCAAAATCTTTCAGAGCTTTACGACTATTGCATTAGACGTCTTCTCAAGGCAAACATAAGAAATGATGTTGAAGGTATTGTGGAAGTCAAAGGTTTAATGAAAGAAATTAGTGACGCATGGAACCTAGTCCCACAATTACTTGATGATCCAGATGTATCAATGGCTTCATAATTTCTCCCCCTTAAAAACCTAAATGGTCTTTTAAAACGCCCCACTTGGGGTGTTTTTTGTCAGAAACTCCCATCTATAACAATTTCAATACGTCTATTTCTACTTCGCCCTTCAGTTGTATCATTTGACATTAAAGGTTTTGTATCTGCTAGACCTGAAACCATTAGTCCCTTTGTAAAGGCGTACTTTGTCAATAAGTAGTCAGCAACAGCTCCAGATCGTGCAGCTGATAAATCCCAATTTGATCGAAATCGCAAACTAAAGCCTACGGGCAAATTGTCCGTATGCCCTTCTATAGTAATTAACCCTTCTACATTTTTTATTGCACTACCTACGTCATCAAGTAATCCGGTAAACCCTTGTTGTAAGTCAGCGACACCGCTTCTAAATGAACCTTGAGATGCGAGCCTAACAATTATCTTATCTCCCTCTCTTATTACCTCTGCTCGTTCTTGTTCAATCGCTTGCGACAGGTCTCCTCTGATTTGTCGATATTGTGCGGAGAACATCTGCTCCCAAGCCTCGCTATCTGAAGTAGTTCCCTCTGACTCCTGAGAAACTTTTACATCAACTTTAATTTTTCTTTGTACTTCAGCGACTTTAGTATAAATTTCTAATTCTTCCTGCTGCACTCTTGCAGTATCAGAATTTGGATTATCTGAACCTTCAACATTAACAACGACTCGCTGATCTTTAATTGTTACTTCTACTTTTCCATCATTTATCTCTTTAGCAAGCGCTTTGACCACTTGTTCATAACCTTCGTTCGTATCTGCGCTAACTTCCGCACCTTGATATCCTGAGGGCGCCAAATCTGACTCAATAATATCTTGGGTGCCGAAGGCACTCTGATTGTCTCCTGCAACTGAAAACATAGTGTTTCTTTGTTTAGCGGTTTCGGCTAACGCTATAAGCAGAACAAACATTGCCATCAGAAGAATTGCCATATCTGCAAATGTAGCCATCCACATCCCTGGACCTCTTTCACAAGGAGGGCAGCGCCGAACTATCTCAAGATCTTGTTCTTCTAACTGCGCACTCACTCGCTACTTCCTCGAACGATTATTTCTATTCTCCTATTCGCAGCTCTACCTGACGCTGAGTCATTATCTTCAATCGGCAATGAATCTGCATATCCCGCAACTATTAACCTCTCAAAGTCCACACCCGCGTCGCGTATCAGTACGCTCGCTACAGAAGAAGACCGGGCAGAGGACAAATCCCAATTGCTATTAAAGCGATCACTAAATGCAATTTTCACATTATCAGTGTGCCCCTCGATTCTAACCTTTCCAGTTGATGCCTTTATCTCATTGCCAATCTTTCCAAGTAATTCTCTGAAAGCAGGACGAACTTGATCACTTCCCGAAACAAATGATCCCTCTCCAGCTAATCTGATAATTAAATTATCATCCTTTAATACTAACTTTAATTTTCCTTCCTCAATATCATCCTTTAAATCCGAACCTAATTTTTCGAACTTTGCTTTTGCATCTTTCACTCGTCGGTCTCTCATAGCTTGCAAGGCTGCTAAGTCCTGTTTTCTAACTTCTATCTCAGTTGGAGTCGTCGCCTGCACTGATACTACTTTCTCGGTAATTTCTATAACATTTTGCATAAGATAGTAATCATCATTAATGTCGTCTTTTGAACTAAACGATTGTAATTCCACAACAACTTTATTGTTTGCTTTTCGGACAACTACTTCTCCTTGCTGAATTTCCCCCGCAAGACTTTCCATCAATGACGAGTAAGTTTCTTCTACCTGTAATGCTTCTAACTCCTCTTGGCTCAACTGCTGTAAATTTTTATTTATATTATCGTATTCTGTAAAAATAATGCTATCTGCGACGGGAATATCAATAACCGGAATAATGACAGATGCTCCGAAAGTTGCGTTGATTGAACCAAGTGCTTGTGCCTTCTCTCGTTCATCCATTTCAGCGAAGTTGTACATAAGAGAAAATAGAGCCATTAGCAAAGTCGCCATATCAGCAAATGTTGTCATCCAAGGGGGTGCCACTTTTTTGCATTTTGGGCACTTTGCTTCTGTGAATAATTCGTCTTCAATAACGAATTCTGTTGATTCGACTGCATCAGTCATAGGAATCTATTCAGCTACTAGCTGCTGCCTGTCGTTTTTTATTAACCTTGGGAGATAAATAAGACGATAACAAATCTTCTAACAGTCTTGGGTTGCCACCTCCTTGAATGAAAACAACCCCCTCAATAATCATTTCGTTGTTTGCTTCTTCTCGTTTCGCGTAATTTTCTAACTTTTGGACCATTGGAAGACAAAATCCATTAGCCAGAATAGCTCCATAAAGAGTTGTTAAAAGTGCAGTTGACATAGCCGGGCCAATGCCACCTGGATCTTCTTCTAGGTTTATCAGTAGTTTAACCAACCCTATAAGAGTTCCGATCATTCCCATTGCTGGAGCAATCTCTCCAAGAGATTGTAAAACGCCCCTCGCAGATTCATGACGATTAGCGGTAATCAATGTATCCCTTTGAAGTGATGAACGAATGAATCTTGCGTCGTTACCGTCAACAAGCGCCCTTACGCCTTTGCCAAGCATACGATTATTAATTTCTTGACTCTCCAGTGCAATCATCCCGTCTTTTCTAGCGATAGTTGCTAATTCAACCATTTGATCGATCAAATCGGTCGGTTTATCAACTTTGTGCCTAAAGATCTTTGCAAACGTTACAAACATTAGGAAATATTCAGATAACTGACATCTGAGTAAACATGCGCCACTCGAGCCAATTATAACAATGAAAAAACTCGAAAACTGGAAGAAGATACTAATTTCGTCAACAGTTGGTAAGGAGAGGTTGTACCCCTCACTATTACCAACTCCCACCGCCATCGCACCAATAAAAATTAGAATTCCTAATATAGAGGCAAAATCCATAAAAATTTCCTGTTCGATTAGTAATTTAGCAATACAACTAAAGAGATTTACACTATCCTAGTTTAGCAAGGTGTGCCTAAAAATCTAGGGCTTAAAGGTAATGATTAAAAAGCCTTTCTAAAGACTCATCAAAAGGCGGATCTTTTAATGCTTTATTTCTTTACTTTTAAAGCTCAAACATTTGTCACCTTCTATTTTGACCACTTCAAAACAAGGTAAAGCTTTTGACTTAAAATTCATTGATGAGCATTTATAAGGAAATAACCTGTCATGGGTAATTGCAAAAAATTCACAATCCCAACAATTATTTCTCGAAGCTTTATAAACAGTGAAACTATTTTTTCCAGAACTCATGATAAGCTTTCCATAGAACCAATAGTCCAACCGCAACGGCTAGAGCCCAGGCAAAAACCTCAGTCGTGTCAAGCTTCCATAAGAAAGCAAATTCAGGTCTTACCGCTAAAAATCCGATTATTATAATAGCGAAAACAATGATTCTTATGCGATTGCAAAATTGACAAGCCGGTCTTTGTTGCATAATGAATATCCAATTAAAAAAATAATCGTAGCATAATCAGCAAATTAAATTAAGTTTGAAAAATTTTAATGATCAATAGAGAATGGAGCTAAGGATTGTGTAACATAGGTTCTCAACCAAAATAACAGTTAATACGTAATGTAATTAAATTAATAAGGGACACGATAATGCTTACCATGATTATCTCGCCAGCCAAAAAATTGGACTATGAAAGTATTGACCAAAAGCTGAGTTCTTCTGAGCCAACGTTACTGAATCACTCAGCAAGTCTAATTGGTGATTTAAGGAAACTATCTCCTCAAGGGGTGAGTTCACTCATGGGCCTCAGCGATAAATTAGGAGCTCTTAACTATGGGAGATTCCAAGAATGGCAGTTACCCTTCACAAAAAAGAATGCGAAACAGGCAATCATGGCATTTAAGGGTGATGTCTATCAAGGGTTAGATCCGGCGTCACTTTCTAAGGAGGATCTTGCCTGGGCACAAGATAATTTAAGGATATTATCAGGACTTTATGGAATTTTAAAACCGCTGGATCTCATGCAGGCCTACCGGTTGGAGATGGGGACAAAGCTTAGAACAGAAAGAGGTAAAGATTTGTATGAATTCTGGGGATCGACTATTACTGATGAGTTGAATAAAATTTTCAATTCATCCAACGGAATACTATTAAATCTCGCCTCTAATGAATATTTCAAATCAATAAGTGAAAGTAAGATAAACGCACGAGTAATTACGCCAGCTTTTATGGACTATAAAAATGATAAATATAAAATTATCTCATTTTTTGCTAAAAAGGCTCGAGGCTTCATGACTCGATTCGTCATCAAGAACCGCATCACTGATGCAAACCAAATTAAAGACTTTTCAGAAGCTGGATACAAATTTAATAAGGCTATGAGCACTGAAGATAAACCAGTCTTTTGTCGAGATTAAATATTCCAATTTAAAAGCCAAATAAAATCCCTAAAAATAAAATCATTCCAACGTAATTATTCTCTTTAAAAATAGCAAGAAATTCATTCCTCTTTGCATATCTCGCCTTAATTCCCTGCTTAACAAAGATTAGGGCAACTAAAGTTAAAGCAGTGTAATAAGTTATTCCCAGCTGAAAACTGAAGCCTAACAGTATGAGGAGCATTATCATCAAAAATTTAAAGCAAATTAAAATTGTAAGAACTTGTTCTCCAAATAATATTGCTGTTGATTTAACACCAATTTTTAAATCGTCTTGCATATCCACCAGCGCATAGTACGTATCAAAAATAAGTGCCCAAACAATAATCGCTAAAAAAAGGTAGCCAATTTCAAAGGTTATAGGAGTTTTTTCAGCAGTAAAAGCCATTGGAACAACTAAAGCCCAAGCAAAACCCAAGCCTAACTGAGGAAGGTTAGTTATTCGCTTTAACAGTGGATAGGTTGCCGTGATGAGCAGAGCAATAATAGAAACTAAAACAGTGTGCAAGTTAATTAATAAAACGAGACCAAAGGCTACGAAAATGAGAACCGCAAATAACAATATAGCTTGCCTTGGAAGAACCTCGCCCATTGGTAATGGCCGGGATTTCGTTCTATCAACATGGCCATCTATATCCCGATCTAAGTAATCATTAATAACGCAACCTGCGGAACGCATAACAATGGTTCCTACAACAAAAATAACGAGATTGTTTAAACTTGGCCTGCCCTCACTCGCCAGCAATAACGCCCAAAGAGTTGGCCATAACAATAAAAGAATTCCGATAGGTCTATCTAAACGCATAAGACGCACCCAACGATTAGAAAGGAAAGACACCATTATGCTTTTAACTCTTAATCTCTAAAATTAAAGATGGTAGAAATATCTCCGAGACAAGCAAAGAGTTAGTATTTAGCGTAAAAAGTGATTTTCTACCCCATAACATTTCATCTCCACCGCACAACCTTGGGGGAATGCCATATTCTCTGGCCGATAAATATGCAATTTGTAAAGATCTTCTCTTAATTGCCTTATTCTTAAATATGAATTCACCAAGAGATCGTTTGTTTAAGTTTTTTAAAATCGCTAAATCTCCTACTGCAGTTGATAAAGGGATGATGCTTTGTGCATATACCCATGGAGCTGTGTTACCCATCAAAACGACTTTCCTATCTATAATATTACCTATTGTTTTGACATCAAACATTGATACTTCAATATCTAAAGGCGCTCTTTGAGTTTGATCTAGTAATTCCAGACTAAATTGATTATCACTTAATTCGACTAGTTTTGACGTCAGTGATCCATTATCTAGGAGCCAATTTAAAATAAGTTTATCTATTACAGATTCGTTTATATTTTCCATCGAGGCCCAAGAAAGGATAGGGTAGTTGGGTTGCCTATTCATGCTGGGTTTCAATCATAAAATTTCTTACCGTTATTTTTAAGATCTTTAAATCTCTTATATTCCCACTGATATTGCGATGGATTTAGATTTATCATAGTTTGAATACTTTGATTTAACGCATTCAAGCTAACTGATATCTCGGTACTATTTATGCTATCGTCAACTCTTTGAAAATAAATCTCCCAACCATCCGTTACACGAATAGCAGATGCTATTAGAGCATTACAATTGACGCGTCCGATTAATTTATGAATTAAAGTCATTGTTCGTGTTTTAACATTAAAAAATGTTGATATGTGTCCGCTAATCTCAGGTGGAAATTGATCAGGTAAAATTCCAGTAACCTGGCCCTTTGTCAAAGCTTTCAAAACATTACTAACGCCAGTTATGTCGGCAGGCACCAAACTTGCACCTGCGTTCTCCCTGCCTCTCTTGACCCAATCATTTAAACTTTTTATTTTTGGAGGCTCGTAAATAGACGTCATAGGGACCCTTTTCGAGATCCACAAGCCAAGTATTTCCCAATTACCAAGGTGAGGGATGATGATGATAAGACCCTTTTTTTGCTCAAACAGTGATTCGAATATATCTAGCCCATAAACTTTTTTAACCTTCGACTCTACCCATATACTCCCTTTTCTCCAAATTTTTGGGGTCTCAAAGAGACTTTGTCCCAGATGCTGCATTCGATCAAAACACAATCTATTAATCTCTTGTGCATTCAATTCTGGATAACAGAGAGTCAAATTTTTTTTACATGTTTGCGCGGACCGGGAATTTAAGGAATAGAGAAAACGTCCTAAAAGCTTGCCTAAACCTCGCGAGGCTCCAAGTGGGAAATACGCGACGATTTTTAGGATTAAAAGAGCAAGGTAATTTTTCATATAGCCCAGTTAAACAGGTTAAGGTTTTTCAAGAGCAAATGTGACTTCGAAGTATTATATCTGACAAAATCATCGAAAACTTAAAAAAAATTTAGCAGCTAACAACTTTAAATTAACCTATCTTTCTTAACCTTTACATTTATAATGCGTTAAATTGTCTATATGGTTAGCGGACTTTGAATAAAAGCAAAATTACCTTCCAAGAACTAATTTTCGAGTTACAAAAATTCTGGGCCTCGGAAGGATGCCTCATTATGCAACCTTTAGATATGGAAGTAGGCGCTGGAACATTTCATCCTGCGACCTTCTTGAGAGCCATTGGTCCAGAAACATGGAATAGCGCATATGTGCAGCCTTCCAGAAGGCCTACAGATGGACGGTATGGACAAAATCCAAACAGACTCCAACATTACTATCAATTCCAGGTTGTTATGAAACCATCACCAGATAATTTTCAAGAGATGTATTTAAATTCGCTCAAAGCGATTGGCATTGACTCATTAATTCATGATATTCGATTTGTCGAAGATAATTGGGAGTCGCCAACTCTCGGAGCATGGGGTCTTGGGTGGGAAGTTTGGCTAAATGGAATGGAAGTCTCTCAATTTACATATTTCCAACAAGCGGGTGGCATTGAGTGTTTTCCTGTAACAGGAGAAATAACCTATGGTATCGAACGCATAGCAATGTACCTTCAAAATGTAGATAACGTCTATGATTTAATTTGGACTAAATCACCAAACAATACCGTCACTTACGGTGATGTCTATTTACAAAATGAATTTGAAATGTCTACCTACAACTTTGAGTACGCGAACATACCCCAGCTGTTTAGCTCTTTTGATAATTTTGAAAAAGAATGTTCATTACTAGTCGAAAATCATTTGCCTCTGCCTGCCTATGAAATGGTTATGAAAGCATCCCATGTGTTCAATCTCTTGGATGCTAGAAAGGCTGTATCAGTGACAGAGAGACAAAGATATATTTTAAAAGTAAGAACGTTAGCGAGAATGGTTGCAAATGAATATTTTCTCTCAAGAAAGCAAGCCGGTTTTCCAATGGCCGATAAACAAATTGCTAATCAGGTAAATAAGGAGTCATAAACAGTGCAAGCAGATTTTCTATTTGAACTTGGGACAGAGGAGCTTCCAACAGACTCAGTAAAGCAGCTTGCCGAAGCAATGTGTAATGATTTATGCAATAATTTCAATAAGTTAAATGTGCAATATAAAAATGCCTCTTCATTCTCAACGCCACGAAGGTTAGCTGTCAAAATAGAAGGGCTAGACTGTTTTACACCAAAAACATCAACTCTTCATTGGGGCCCGACAAAGTCTATTGCTTTTGACTCATCTAATCTGCCGACAAAAGCTGGCGAAGCATTTGCTAAAAAATTTAATATTGATACAAAAAATTTACATAAATTTTTAAAAAGCGATGGCTATAAGGAAAAGCTACTTTTCGAGGGTATTTCTGAGCAAATTGATATCACCACCTTATTTCAAGAATTAATCCAATCAACTTTATCCAAACTCCCAATGCCAAAAAAAATGAGGTGGGGCGCAAGGAAAGACTATTTTGTGAGACCCGTTAAATGGGCTGTTTTAATTTTTAATAATAAAGTATATAAAACCAATATTTTTGGTTTAAAAACCGCTGATATTACAAAGGGTCATCGATTTCACTCTGATAAGGAACTGATTATCAAATCACCAGAGTCGTATGAATCTCAACTTTTGTCTAACAAGGTAATTGCCAGTTTTGATAAACGTAAAGACAAGATCCTTCGTCAAATAACAGAAATCGAGACTGAAACAGGATTGAAGGCCGAGATAGACGAAAACTTATTAATCGAGGTAACAGCTCTCTGCGAGTGGCCAGTTGCAATAATCGGAAATTTCAAAGAAGAATATTTGACCGTGCCGTCCGAAGCGCTTGTCTCTTCAATGAAAAAGCATCAAAAATTCTTTCACTTAATCGATACAAATGGAGACTTAACTTCTTCATTCATCACTATTTCAAACATAGAAAGTAAGGATGCTAATGTAGTAAAAACAGGTAATGAGAGAGTCGTGAATTCAAGACTTGCAGATGCTGCATTTTTCTATGATCAAGACATTAGCCAGTCTTTAGGTACGAGACAAAAAAAGCTGAAAGAAGTAGTTTTTCAAGAGAAATTGGGTTCTTTATTCGACAAGACAGAACGCATAAAGGCATTAGCAAGATATTTGTGCGAATACACGGGCGCTGATGTTGAATCTGCAGTTAAAGCAAGTGAGCTCTGTAAAGTTGATTTAGTTACAGATATGGTGAATGAATTTCCCAGTCTACAAGGTGTCATGGGTGGGTATTATGCGAAAAATGATGGGGAAAGTGACTCAGTTTCGCTTGCGATTGCAGAGCATTATTTACCGAGTTTTTCAGGCGATAAGCTACCGACATCAAATATCGGCATAACAATCTCCTTAGCTGACAAACTTGATACCGTATTTGGAATTTTCTCAACTGGAGCAAAACCCTCGGGATCGAAAGATCCATTTGGGCTGAGGCGGTCTAGCTTGGCAATATTAAGAATTCTAATTGAGGGAAATATCGATCTTGATTTGAACGAAATAATTGGCTTTTATCAGACCCATGTAGCTGATAAAAAGCTCGAAGCAAAAGAAACATCCAGTACCGTAATTGCATATATCTTAGATAGAATTGAAGGTTGGTTTAAGGATCAAGGTGTACGTACTGAAATATTTTTATCGGTCAAAAACATGTCTCTATCTAATCCCTTAGATATTGATGCTCGAGTTAAAGCAGTCAACGCTTTTGCTCAAAACAAAAATGCCGTCCAACTAGCACAACTTTTTAAAAGAGTGTCCAACATCCTAGATAAGAATAGCTCTCTTCCATTAAGAAATTCTGTCGACACTAAAATTCTTAGCGATAAACATGAAATACAATTGTCTGAATCTATAACAGCATTAGTGATAAAGAACAAAAAACTCTTGAACGACAGGGAATACACAGAAGTATTGAATAATCTTCTCGTACTCAAAGAACAAATAGATAATTTCTTTGATAATGTCTTGGTAGATAGCAAAGACACTGATTTAAAGATTAATCGGCTTACACTTTTAAAAAATTTAAAGGCACTTTTTTCTTCTACTGCAGACCTTACATTTTTAGCTGGCGAGCAGGGATAGAATTAGACGTCTAAATTAACCACGGAAAGTGCGTTTGTCTCAATAAATTCTCTTCTGGGCTCTACTTGATCTCCCATAAGGGTTGTGAACATTTGATCTGCCGCTATTGCATCTTCTATTGTCACATTAAGCATTCTGCGTGTTCCTGGATCCATAGTGGTTTCCCACAATTGTCCCGGGTTCATCTCACCCAAACCCTTGTACCTTTGAGTATTTATACCTTTCCTAGATTCACCCATTAGCCAATCAATTGCAGCAGCAAAATTATCAACTTCTTGTTTCTTCTCACCACGCCTTACATATGCACCCTCTTCACATAAGCCAGTAATTTTCGATCCCAACGAAACGATAGCTAAATATTCTGAAGATGAAACAAAGTCTCGATCGAGTAAGTACTCGTGTGCAACACCATGAATAGTCATTTGAATTTTAGGAACACAGATATTGTGCTCCATGTCTTCTTCAATAAGGACTTCGAAGTTCGTAATATCAGGATTCATTTTTATTAGATTTTCGAGAAGTTCACTACACCATTCGCGAAGATCGACACTTTTTTTAAGAAGTTCTTTTTTCAAGCCGGTCGTGTAAACCAAAGTATTTAATAGAAAATCAGGGTAACGAATTGATAATTTGTTTATTATTTCATGAACGTTCCGGAATTCCAGTACCATACTCTCCAAAGCTTCATCTTTTATCGCGGGCGCATCAGCATTCACATGAAAACTCGCATCCTCCAAAGCTTTTTGAGTTAGGTAGTCCAATAACTCGTCATCGTCTTTAACATACTGTTCGTTTTTACCTTTACTCACTTTGTACAAAGGCGGTTGAGCTATATATATATGGCCTTCTTCAATTAATTCCCTCATTTGACGAAAAAAGAATGTTAGCAACAAAGTCCTGATATGTGATCCATCAACGTCCGCATCAGTCATAATGACTATCGTGTGATAACGAAGCTTTTCAATATCGAATTCTTCATTACCAATTCCACAACCAAGGGCTGTAATCAAGGTTCCCACCTCTGCACTAGAAAGCATCTTGTCAAATCGCGCCTTTTCGACGTTTAAAATTTTTCCTTTCAAGGGCAATATAGCTTGTGTTTTTCTTACTCTGCCTTGTTTTGCGGAGCCCCCAGCAGAATCACCCTCAACAAGAAATAACTCCGACAACACAGGATCCTTCTCTTGGCAATCTGCTAATTTACCTGGGAGCCCTGCAATATCTAGAGCACCTTTTCGGCGAGTCATTTCTCTAGCCTTTCTTGCTGCCTCGCGCGCCCGCGCCGCATCGATCATCTTGTTAACTATGGATTTTGCCTCTTGCGGGTACTCTAATAAATAATCATTAAATTTGTCGCCCATTTCTTGCTCAACTGCTGTTTTAACCTCAGAGCTCACTAATTTGTCTTTCGTCTGAGAGGAAAACTTTGGGTCTGGGACCTTTACTGAAATGATTGCTGTCAAACCTTCTCGTGCATCGTCCCCTGTGGTGTTTACCTTAGACTTTGCATTGATTCCCTCTTTTTCTATATAAGTGTTTAAACCTCTGGTAAGAGCCGATCTAAAGCCAGCAAGATGGGTGCCGCCATCTCGCTGTGGGATATTATTGGTGTAACACAAAATGTTTTCTTGATACCCATCATTCCATTGAAGGGCTACTTCAACACTAGTTCCATCTTCTCGACTGCTATTAAAGTGTAAGATCTTATTTATCTCAGTTTTATTTGTATTTAAAAACTCAACAAAGGCTTTCAAACCCCCATCATATTCAAATTTGTCTTTTTCTCCAGTTCGCTCATCCTTTAGTAAAATCTTTACTCCAGCATTGAGAAATGACAACTCTCTAAGCCTTTTCGCCAAAATATCGAAGTGAAATTTGATATTTGAAAACGTTTCCTCAGATGGTTTAAAAAAGACTACCGTTCCAGTTTGTTTTGTTTTGCCAATAACTTCTAAAGGACCATCAGGCACGCCATGCGTGTAGGTCTGCTCAAACACTTCTCCATTACGCTTAATAGTGAGCCGCATTGTTTTTGATAGTGCATTAACAACAGAAACGCCAACTCCATGAAGTCCTCCTGAAACCTTATAACTGTTATCATCAAATTTTCCACCTGCATGTAACACAGTCATTATGACTTCGGCCGCAGAGACACCCTCCTCATGCATTTCTGTAGGAATCCCTCTGCCATCATCAGAAACTGAAATGGATTCATCGGGATGAATGACAATTTGAATTTCAGAGCAGTGCCCCGCCAAAGCCTCGTCAATAGAATTGTCTACCACCTCAAAAACCATATGATGAAGGCCGGTTCCATCATCTGTATCCCCAATGTACATTCCTGGCCTTTTTCTTACAGCGTCTAAGCCTTTTAATACCTTAATACTCGAAGAATCATAATTTTCATTTTCGGCCATAAAGTTACCACCTAATTAATTTCTTTGATAAAGCCTTGTTCCATATGGAACATTTTACAGGTTTTTTCCTTCAAATGAGACATAAAATCCAATTTATCAACACCTGTTACAAAGAACTGGCAATTAAGATCAAATAAATGATTTAAAACCAATTCTCTATTGACCTCATCCAGCTCAGAGGGCAGATCATCTAAAACATAAGCACATGCAATGCCAGTGTTTTGTTTATGTATCTCACCTTGCGCTAGCTGCAATGCATAAACAAGAAGTTTAATCTGGCCTCTGGAAAACTTATCTCTAACTTTCACGCCATCTAGTGTAATACTCAAGTCTGCCTTATGTGCTCCATGTGATGTGTGGCCAAGTTTTCTATCTGATACCTCAGAATCCTGTAAAACATCGATAAAATTTTTATCAGACGACCAGCCTTTTTCGTATTGAACTTGAATGCCGTTAATTTGTTCGTATCGGCTTAAAGACTCACGTAATGAATCGGATAAATTTGAAATATAACGCTCTCGATATGATGTAACCAACCCATTCAATTTATCCAATTCTGCGTTCCAAACATTTAATTCGTCTTTATTTGCGGTCCCATACCTTAATAGGTGGTTTCTCTGTTTCAGCGCTTTTTGATGTTTATTCCAAACACTCGCGTAAGCTGGTTCCACGTGGAACACTCCCCAATCTAAAAACTTTCTTCTATGAAAGGGGGATCCGTCAATTAAATTAAAACTGCTTGAATCAATAACTTGAATGGGGAATAAAGAGGCTAATTCTGAGGACGTCTTAATTCGATCACCATTTTTCTTTGCTTCTAGCACGCCGCTAACGTTTCTTCTAAGCCCAATAGACATCTGCGTTTCAGGTCTAATGTCTATACGCGCATGAACTATACACTCAGATAGTGATTCATTAATAACAGTGCGTATGTCTCTGCTCCTGAAAGATTTTCCACGACTTAAAAGATAAATACTCTCTAAAAGACTGGTTTTCCCACTGCCATTCACGCCATAAATAAAATTAGCACTCTTAAACGGCGATAAAGATATATTTGCAATATTCCTGACGCCCATTACATCAATTTGGGTTATGTGCATTGACAGATGCTGAATATCGAGTGTTTGACTCTAAAGTCTCATAGGCATTACGACATACAATGAATGGCTGTCCTTGAGACTCTCAATTAAAACGCTGCTATTAGAGTTAATAAGCGTCATTTTCAAAGCTTCGTGATCTAAAACATTTAGAACATCGAGTAGATAACTTACATTAAAGCCAATTTCCATTGATTCGCTATTATATTTTACTTCCAAATCTTCTTGCGCTTCTTCTTGCTCAGGGTTACTTGCAACAATCTTCAGCAAATCCTCACTAACTGATAATCTAACACCTCGATACTTCTCATTAGATAAAATCGCAGCCCTTCCAAACGCTGCTTTCAAAGCGAGACGGTCAGCCTCTATAATCTTATCGCCACCTTTAGGAAGGACTCTATTGTAGTCAGGATAAGCACCATCAACTAATTTTGATGTAAATTGGTAATCGCTTCCAATAGCCCTGAGATGGTTAGAACCGAGTGCTATCTTAACTGTGTTGTTATCTAATAATCGTTGTAATTCGACAACTCCTTTTCTGGGAACAATCGCCTTTACTGGTTCTTCGACCGAAATATCACAATTACCATCTGATAACGACATCCTATGGCCATCAGTTGCCACTACTCTTATTTGGCCACTAGTTAACTCCCATAGCATTCCATTTAAATAGTACCTTACATCTTGTTGAGCCATAGCAAAGGACGTAGCTTCTATTAATTTCTGTAATTCTTGACCCGATATATCAAATTCAAAAGTTTTCTCTCCACCATCTACAGATGGAAACTCGCTGGCTGGTAATGTCGACAACATAAAGCTACTTTTGCTACTTTTAATAGATGCTTTGCCCTCTGAGCTTGAGAAATTAACCACTGCGCCATCAGGAAGAGATCTACATATGTCGAGAATTTTTCTCGCGGATACTGTAATGCTGCCTTCTTCGAGAACATCACTAACTTCAGTAACTCCTACGATTTCAACTTCTAAATCAGTGCCTGTAACAGATAATATTTTTCCTGAAAGAGACAGCAAAACATTGGACAATATTGGCAAGGTTTGTCTTCTTTCGACAACGCCGATCACTAATTGCAAAGGTTTTAATAAAGCTTCTCTTGACAGGCTAAATTTCATAACAGTTTGTTCTCCTAAAGATCTATCTTTTATTTAAGCAGATAATAACCTGTATATATGCTTCAAGTCTTGCTTAACTTCCCTGTCCTCTATGCTTAACGCTTTAATTTTCCGGCAAGCATGTATAACAGTAGTATGATCCCTCCCCCCAAACGATTCACCAATCTCTGGAAGACTATGGTTTGTTAAATCCTTCGCAATTGACATTGCAATTTGTCTTGGACGAGCAACAGAACGGCTTCTTCTCTTTGAAAGCATATCAGACATTTTTAATTTATAATAATCAGCGACTACCCTCTGAATATTATCTACCGTTACCAGTTTATCCTGTAATGCGAGCAAATCTTTCAAAGATTCTCGTATTAGATCTATATCTATCTGCCTGCTTGTAAATTGAGCATGTGCTATAACTCTTTTTAATGCACCCTCCAACTCCCTAACATTAGATCGGATTCTTTGTGCGATAAAGAAAGCGGCGTCTTTCGAGAGGAAAAAGCCCAACTGCTCAGCTTTATTAATCAGAATAGCTGCCCTTGTTTCAAGTTCTGGAGGTTCTACAGCAACCGTAAGTCCCCATCCAAATCTTGATTTTAATCTCTCTTCGACACCATCGATTTCTTTTGGATATCTATCGCAAGTTAATATCATTTGCTGACCACCTTCTAAAAGGGCGTTGTAGGTGTGGAAAAATTCCTCTTGTGATCTTTCTTTGCCAGCGAAAAACTGTATATCGTCGATTAACAATGCATCTAGAGACCGATAGAAATTCTTAAATTCATCAATTGCCTTTAATTGCAGCGCTTTTACCATATCAGCAACAAATCTTTCAGAATGAAGATATACAATTTTTGCTTCTGGATTTTTTTCTAGCATAGCTTGCCCAACTGCATGCATTAAATGAGTTTTACCAAGTCCAACGCCTCCATAAATAAAGAGAGGATTATATGAACCACCTGGGTTCTGAGCTACTTGTTGAGCAGCAGCAAAAGCTAGCTGGTTTGACTTACCCTCTACAAATGAATCGAAAGTGAAGCCAGAATTTAAATTTGTCTTTAGACTTGTTTCTGCTGCTGACCTAGGAATTTTGATTTTCTCTGCAGGCATTACTTCTAATTTTTGCTCGCTACCAGGTGGTTCAACACCCATACGAACATTGTCACTAAATTCCCTCTGCGACGATTCTCTCGAAAAATTTGGCACGTTAGCGACCACACCTATCTCAATTGCCACCTCTCGTGAACATATATAACTTACTAACTCTATAATCCTCTCTAAAAAATTATCTCTAACCCATCCCTCAATAAACCTATTAGGAGCGCAAAGCAGTATAGAATCATTGCTACCGAGTGAAGCTGTTAAAGGTCTTATCCAGGTGTTGAACTGCTGTTGAGGCAACTCACCTTGTAGATAATCTTGACATTTCGGCCAAACTACCAAGGTTATATTATCTTCTATTATGCTTAAGGACACGTGCTGTACTCAAAGTAAAAAAACCTAACCCATATTAAAGCAGCATAATTAGTTTATCCACAAGAAAAATTATTGTCATTTATGTAATAAAAATAATATTGTTTTATTTCAATTACTTGAAAATAAGATTGCCAAAAACTATCAACAGCACAGGGCTACATGTTTGATTGATAATTAACCATTTTTTGTGTATAACATGTATACAACCAGTAAAAATACAGTTGAAAATTTTGAAAAAAGACAAACATTGCTCCATTTTAGAACATAAAAATAATTTCGAAAAAATAGTATGACCATTATCATCTTATTAGTCACTTCCCAATGCAAAAAGATGAAAAGATCTCCCCTAAAAGATCATCTGGAGAATAAGAACCAACGATACTCGATAAGTTATTTTGTGCAGACTTAAGATCTTCAGCCAATAACTCACCAGAACCTGTATTATTTAATTGCTTTTTACCGATCTCTATGAATTTCAGTGCTTCGCCCAATGCTATTAGGTGGCGTTTTCTCGCCGAAAAAACTCCTTCAACTATCTCATCAAGACCAACCAAATCTGTAATAAAATTTTTAAGTTCATTGATACCTAACCCTTCTTTAGCAGAAATAAGATGGAAAGGATAAAGACAGTGACTGACATCGCTTTTTTTAAAGTCAAGCATGTCAATCTTATTAAAAACAACTGCAAACAACGACCCATCACTGCAAAGCTTAAGAACGCCAGGTAATAAATGTGCAAGTTCTTGATTTAGACTTCCATTAGCGCAATCAACTATATATAAAACGACATCTGCAGCTTTGATTTCCTCTTCCGCTCTTCTAATACCTTCTTTTTCAATTTCCTCATCACTCTCCCTTAGCCCAGCGCTATCTGACAAAAAAATGGGGACATCATTAATTAACACTTTCTCTCTAAGCACATCTCTTGTCGTGCCAGGTGTGCTAGTCACGATCGCCGAATCATATCCAGTCAATAGATTAAATAAAGTTGATTTACCAGCATTAGGTTTTCCGGTAAGTGCTACATTTATACCCTCTTGTAGAATTCTTCCCTGATGTGCTCTCTTTATTACTAAATTTAATTTTTTAATACATAACACTAAGCGTTTTTTTAAGTCTCGATTATCTAAGAAATCTATGTCTTCTGCTGGAAAGTCTATACACGCCTCAACGAATTTACGCATCTCTATAATATCCTCTACAATCTCTCGCACCTGAAAAGAAAACTCTCCCTGCATTGACAGTGACGCCGAACGGGCAGCGCTCTTAGATGAAGCGTTTATAAGATCCGAAATCCCTTCTGCTTGGGCTAGATCTAACTTTCCATTTAAAAAAGCTCGTTCTGTAAACTCTCCAGGCTGAGCCATGCGAGCACCAAGCTCCAAACACCGAGTTACAATCATGTCTGTAATCACGTGACCTCCATGACAATGCAATTCCAACACACATTCACCAGTAAAACTTTCTGGACTAGGAAAATAAATAGCAATGCCCTCATCAATTACCATTTTTTTTGAATCGAGAAATCTCTTAAATAGAGCTTGCTTGGGCACTAACTTTGAAGAAAATAGATGTTCACAAAATTGTTCTAAATCATAGCCTGAAAGCCTAACAATACTTATCCCCCCAGTGCCCCTGGGAGTTGAAATTGCGACAATTGTATCTATATCATTGCTAGCCAATTTATGGACCAGAATAAGCCTAGATTAGGCCTGAGAGGGCTTTTTTAACTGTTTATTTACGTAGTACTGTTGACCCATCGATATAATATTATTGATTGTCCAGTACAAAACCAGCCCTGAAGGAAAGCTCATACAAAACAAAGTAAACGCAATTGGCATAAATTTCATTATCTTTGCTTGCAAAGGATCAGTAGGCATAGGTTGGGTTCTTTGCATAAGCAGCATACTACCACCCATGATTAAAGGTAAGATGAAATAAGGGTCTCTCGAAGACAAATCGTGGATCCAAAATATCCAAGGAGCATGTCTTATTTCCACTGACTCTAGCAAAACCCAGTAAAGTGCAAGAAAAACAGGCATTTGTAACAATATCGGAAAACAGCCTCCAGCGGGATTTACTTTCTCTTTTTTATAAAGCCCCATTAACTCTTGGCTCATTTTTTGCCTATCATCACCATACAGTTCTTTCAAACGGTTCATCTCTGGTTGCAACTCTCTCATCTTGGCCATCGACTTTAAGCTGGCCTTAGACAACGGATACAAGAATAATTTAATCAAAATTGTGACAAGAATAATCGCCCAACCCCAATTACCGACGTAACTCTCTATGAATTCCATTGCCATGAAAATTGGCTTACCCACCATCCAGAGAAACCCATAATCCACAGTTAAATCCAGGTAGTCTGCCAAATCAGATAAAACTTTTTGGTCCTTCGGGCCTACGTAAAATCGAGATGAATATTCACCAGAAGAACCTGATGAAATCAATACAGGCGGGCTGGTAAATGACATGACATATTCATCTTTCCCCGAAATTTTTCTAAGTGAATAGTTATTTGTCTCTTTTGCTGGAGGCACCCAAGCGCTTATATAATATAGTTGAACCATAGATATCCAACCACCATCTATGCTTGTATTTATAGTTTGATCAGCGATGTCTTCAAAATCATATTTAGCAAAATTTTTCTCTGGCTCTCGAATTGCTGCACCCAAGAAAGCAGCAGGACCAAATCTTCCTTCGTTTATATCAGGTACCTTAGAATCTCTTTTTAATTGACCATAAAAGACACCACTCCACATTTCTGTCGAATTATTTTCAATTAAATAAGTTACATCAACATGATAAGCGCTTTCATTAAAAGTAAATCGTTTGACGAAATCTACTTTTCCATCAGAATAAAACAGGTCTACGTCCATAGACGAGCTGCCATCTATTAAATTATATTGTTGATATCTGGAGGTAAAAATTGGTCTTCCATCCACAGTATCCGTGGCATTTCTGCCTATAATCCCACTCCTTGCAATATATAATTTGTCTGAAGTGTTATCGAGCAAGACTATTGGTTTCCCTGTTTCAGATAACTTGTCTTTATGTTTTAACAAAGTGGCTTTAACGATATCGCCACCTTCTGGATCTATAAGAATGTCTAACAGGTCTGTTGTCGCTCTGATATAGCTGAATTCCTTTATCACAGGTAATACACTTGTCTCAATTTCCTGCTCTATTAGTGTTGGCAACTCGTTGGAAAAATCTGAAACTGGTGTGTTATCAATACGTTTCTCATAATTGGAGCTAGAAATCTGTGTGTCCACTGACTCAACAGTTTCAACAAAGCTATCCTGCCTTTCACTAAAATGATTCCATTGGATAACTAAAAGCCAAGCCGATACAGCCATACCAATAATCAAAAATGATTTTTGCCAGTCCATTAATTAATCCAAAATAAGATTTTTAATTTTGATGATTTTTACAAACAGGATCGAACCCCCCCGGATGCCAAGGATGACATTTCAATAATCTTTTTATGCCCATCACAGAGCCCTTTAAAGCGCCATTCATTTCAACTGCTTCTATAAAGTATTGTGAACAAGTGGGTTCAAACCTGCAGTTTGAGCCTAGAAGAGGGCTCAATATTAATTGATACAATCTTATTGTTTTAATTAAAAATTTTTTAATCATATTTTTGCAGCTTCTTTTGAAGGTTAGACCATGCCTTTGCTACCATTTCATTCAAATCAGAAAAAGGGTATTTCACAATCTCTTTCTGAGCTAGAAACACTACATCAACCGATTGAGAAAATCTATTCTTGCGAAACGTCTCTCTCACTATTCTCTTTAATTTATTTCTTTGTGCCGCTAAAGGGAGATTTTTTTTTGCTATCACTAATCCTAGTCGAGAGTTTTCATCGTTGGTTTTTTTTACCAACATTATGAAACCTTTTAACTGAATTCTTAGATCACAATCTGAAAAGACAGCGTTGAACTGAGACGGGCAGGTTAGCTTATTGATTTTTGAAAAAGATTGATTACCCAAAAGAGTTAAGCGGAAAGTATTTTTCTTCCCTTCGCTCTTCTTCGATTTAAAACTGCTCTTCCCCCAGCAGTTGCCATACGAGCTCTAAAGCCGTGAGTTCGCTTTCGCTTTAAGTTACTTGGCTGGAATGTTCTTTTCATGGATGTATACCCCATAAAGTTTGGTCGCGAGTTTAATCAAATCCTTTGAACAATACAATGATTATCATTAAATTAGTAAGGATGAATAAGTTGTAAAAAAACCTGTATTCTTTTAAAAATTATCCACAGAAAGTAAAAGAATTAAGATTACTGCCCAAAGTGATAAAAGTTATTGTTGAGTGATACACACTTACTAACTGAAAGTTTTACTTAATATATACAGTTCATTCACCTTAAAATTTCAATTAAGTATCTGATTTTATGACTATAATTAAAGTTATTAACAAATAATTATTTACTAATAACAATAAAAATAAACTAAATATATATATAATGTATATTTTATAAATATGATTTAAATAATGATTTATTCAGATAAATTTGACGTTATTGTTGTTGGTGGCGGACATGCAGGAACAGAGGCGTCTCTTGCAGCAGCTCGTATGGGCTGCAAAACACTCTTATTAACGCATAATATTGAAACATTAGGTCAAATGTCGTGTAACCCATCAATAGGTGGTATTGGAAAAACCCATCTTGTAAAGGAAATCGATGCATTAGATGGAGTTATGGCAAAAGCAGCTGATTTAAGCGGGATTCACTTCAGGGTTTTAAATCGACGAAAAGGACCTGCAGTGAGGGCAACTAGAGCACAAGCAGATAGATCACTTTATAGGGCAGCTATTCGAAGCTTTTTAGAGAATCAAGAAAACTTGTCTATTTTTCAAGCATCAGTTGACAATTTAATAATCGAGAAAGAGAAGGTTATCGGTGTTGAGGCATCAAAGGGTTTATCTTTCCATTCAAAAACAGTGATAGTGACCGCTGGTACATTTCTAGCGGGAAAAATGCATGTTGGTTTAGAAAATTTTTCAGGTGGAAGAGCAGGAGATTCATCTTCAATACTTTTAGCTCGGTATTTTAAGTCGCTTCCTTTTAGAATTGAGCGCTTAAAAACTGGAACACCACCACGTGTTGATAAGCGTTCTGTTAACTTTAACCTTTTAACTGAACAATGGGGTGATAAAGAAAGGCCTGTAATGTCTTATCTCGGGGAGGTTGAACAGCACCCACAACAAGTTTGCTGTTGGATCGCACATACTAATAAACAAACTCACGCTATTATTCATGACTCCTTAGATAAATCGCCTTTATTTACTGGAACAATCGAAGGGGTTGGTCCGCGATATTGCCCTTCAATAGAAGATAAAATTGTCAGATTTCCAGATAGAGATAAACATCAAATTTTTATTGAACCGGAGGGGTTGAATACCAACGAATTATATCCAAATGGTATTAGTACTAGCATGCCGTTTGAAACACAGTTGAACTTCTTGAGAACAATTGAGGGTTTCGAGAAGGCTCAAATAACTCGACCAGGATATGCGATTGAATATGACTTTTTCAACCCACAGGACTTGCACCACAGTTTACAATCGAAAATAATAAAAAACCTCTATTTTGCTGGACAAATCAATGGGACCACGGGTTATGAGGAGGCAGCAGCACAAGGATTATTAGCAGGGTTGAATGCGAGTTTAAATGTTTTAGAAAAAGATCCTTGGTATCCACGACGCGATCAGGCATATATTGGTGTTTTGGTTGATGATTTAATAAATTTTGGAACAAAAGAGCCATATAGAATGTTCACCAGCAGAGCTGAATACAGGCTACTTTTGCGAGAAGATAACGCGGATATTCGATTAACGGAGATAGGAAAGTCCTTGGGAATAGTAGAGGAATCAAGGTGGCGAAGTTTCTGTGAAAAGAAAGAGAGTATTGAAAGAGAGAAGCAGAAACTGAAAGATACTTGGATAAACCCAGAAACAAAAAATGTTGAAACTTTATCCGAAAGTTTGCCACATAGTATTAGCAGAGAATATTCCTTGTATGATCTTCTTAAAAGACCCGAGGTTAATTACCAAAAAATTAATCAATTATTTAAACAGGAAATGGGAGAGACCCAATACTTGAACCAGATAGAGACCGACATAAAGTATGAAGGTTATGTTAAGCGCCAAGAACAAGAAATTATCAAGTTACAGAAAAATGAGAAACTAAAAATTCCCTCTGATTTTGAATATCAAAATATAAAAGGTCTATCTAACGAGGTTATGCAAAAACTAGAGGATGCAAGACCTGAGTCATTAGCAGCAGCGATAAGAATTCCTGGTATTACGGCGGCAGCGATCTCTTTGTTATTAATTCAATTAAAAAAACATGCAGCTTGATCGGAGCTATCAATTAAATAAAAAAATATTAGATTTGTTTACAACAGGTTCTGCGGAACTAGGAATAAATTTATCTGGTATTCAGATTCAAAAATTTTCTAAATTTGTTTTTTATTTAAGGAAATGGAACAAAATTCATAATCTAACCGCCATTTCTGATAGCCAAGAGATAATTACTAATCACCTTTTAGATAGTTTATCTGTTAACAAGTATTTAAGTGGCGAAAAAATAATTGATGTTGGAACCGGTCCCGGCTTTCCAGGGTTACCGTTGGCATTGATTTTCCCTAACAAAGCTTTTGTCTTGTTAGACAGTTCTCAAAAAAAAACAATATTTTTGAATCAAATAAAGACACATTTGTCTGTAAAAAATGTCAGGATTATTAAAGCTCGGGTAGAAAATTATCAAACAGAAGATAAGTTCGATCATATTATAAGCCGAGCATTTAGCTCAGTTGAGAAAATGGTTAATTTTACTCAGCATCTTTTAAGAGATAACGGGAGTTTTCTGGCAATGAAAGGTCACATATCAGAATCTGAGTTGAGTCAACTGCCTAAACAATATAAGGTCACAAACAAACACAAAGTAATAGTTCCTATGTTAAATAAAAACAGACATATCCTTGAAATTAAATTTAAGAAATAATCAATTGACCAATATTATTTCCATAGCTAATCAAAAAGGTGGCGTTGGTAAAACGACAACAGCCATAAATCTTGCTGCGTCTTTAGGAGTCTATAAAAAGCGTGTTCTCCTCGTAGATTGTGATCCACAAGGAAACGCCACGATGGGTTCAGGGGTAGATAAAAACAAATGCTCTCTGACTCTGTATGAAGCAATTACATTTAAAAATTCAATTAAAGATGTAATTAAAAGTAAACCAAGTGGGAATTTTGATGTTCTTCCTGCAAACAGAAATCTTGTCGCTGGCGAAGTTGAATTAATGCAGAGCGATTCTCGTGAAACCGCGTTAAAGAGAAATTTTGATTTAGTATCAGAACTTTATGATTACATTGTGATTGATTGTCCGCCTACACTAAATTTACTGACAATCAATGCATTAGTAGCTAGTAAAGGCGTTATTATACCGATGCAATGTGAGTATTTTTCATTAGAGGGTTTGGCTGACCTGAACAAGACAATCGAGCAGATCTCGTCGTTGTTAAACAAAGAATTGAAAATACAGGGTATTTTGAGAACTATGTATGACCCAAGAAATAGTCTAACTAATGCAGTATCTGCACAACTTCGAGAATACTTTGGTAGCAAAATGTATAGATCAAGTATCCCCAGAAATGTAAGGTTAGCAGAAGCTCCAAGTCACGGCTTACCTGCTTATTTCTATGATAAAAATTCAAAAGGATCACTTGCCTATTTGGCATTAGCTGGCGAGATATTAAAATACGAAAAAATGGAGATATAAAACTTCATGGATAGACGATTATGACAAAGAGTAGGAAAAGTCTTGGAACAGATTTAAGCGCATTGCTAGGTGTAGCAAATGACGATGCTCAGTTTGATACTGAAGAGTTAATAAATATACCAATTAAATTTTTGACTCGTGGAAGATATCAACCGAGAAGAAAGTTAGATCCTGCTAGGATTGATGAGTTAGCGAAGTCGATAGAACAACATGGAGTAATGCAACCACTTGTCTTAAGAAAAATCGATGAAGATTTATTTGAAATCGTAGCAGGCGAGCGTCGTTGGAGAGCTTGTCAACAAATAGGATTAGAAAAAGTCCCGGCTTTACTTAAGGATTTGACAGATGAACAAACTTTGGCCATGTCTCTGATAGAGAATATCCAGAGGGAAGACTTAAATGTTGTTGAGGAGGGAAGAGCTTTAATTCGTCTTCAAGAGGAGTTTAACTTAACCCAGCAACAGGTTGCACAAGTAGTAAGCAAGCCAAGATCCTCTGTGACTAATTTGATAAGACTAATTGCTTTACAGGGCGAGGTTTTAAGTTATTTAGAAGATGGTGAAATTGAACTGGGTCATGCAAAGTGTTTACTTGGGTTGACAGGCTTGAAACAAGTGGCAGCATGTAAAAAGATCATTGAATCCAATCTTACGGTCAGACAAACGGAAGTACTGGTTAAGACGTTCAAAGGCGATTTTAGTAAGATTCAATCATCAAAGATTAAAAATTCTATTGATGCAGATATTTTGAACCTTCAAAATGAACTTTCAGAAAAAATAGGATCACCTGTTATCATCCAACACAAGGGAAATGGATCTGGTAAATTAGTTATTCAATACTTTAACAATGACCAACTGCAAGGGATCATAGACAAGCTATAGCATTGCTAAATGTATTGTGGCTTAGGTAAAAGTTTTATTGAATAGTCGCTTATGACCTCATATAATTCGACCCGGTGCTATATTCAGTTAATCAATATATTTATGACAAATAATTACAGGCATTTGTATTTTAATGCATTAAAATTTCCTACCATATTTCTGTTTGTAATTTCTTTTTATTTTATTTTGATTGATATTCATACAGGCCTTTCGATTTTGAGTGGTGGTTTGATATTTTTAGGGCCTCATCTTTGGTTTTATAAAGTGTTTTTTAGTCGAAGAAATATCACGATGAAAAAAGTTGTCTCCGCCTTATACAAAGGAACAACGGGAAAATATATTTTAGCGGCCGTGCTATTTATGGGAACATTTATCCTTTTTCCAACAGTAGACCCATACTTGATTTTTGGAGTTTTTATAATGATGAATGTTGTACAATTAATGTTATCACTGATAATGAGCAAGGTTATCGGTAGTCAAAATTATGAATAATGATACGGTAACAATGAGTAATCTTAGCGGTATAGACTATGGCTGGTGATAATCCCGCTACAACTTCTGAATATATCCAACACCACTTACAAAATTTGGTTTATGGAAAGCTGCCTGCGGGTTATGAGAGAGAATTAGAGCATGGGCGGGAAATCTTAAGTGAAAGCACTTGGACTTTAGCACATGGGTCAGGTGAAGTTGCAGCCATGGGTTTTTGGGCCATACATGTTGATTCAATGGCCTGGTCTATTGGTTTGGGTATTTTATTCTGTATTCTTTTCAGGTTTGCCGCCTTAAAAAGCAGTTCAGATTCTCCCAAAGGATTTATTAATTTCGTTGAGCTAATCATAGAGTTCATAGATAACTCTGTCCGAGAGAGTTTTAATGCTAAAAACGCATTAATTGCGCCATTGGCTTTAACAATATTTATTTGGATATTTTTCATGAATCTAATGGATCTTGTGCCAGTCGATTTAGTACCTAAATTAATGATGTTGGCGGGTGTTGAGTATCAAAAGATAGTGCCCTCTACAGATCCTAATGTAACCATGGGGATGGCACTTGGTGTTTTCGTATTAATGCTTTTTTACAATATAAAAATCAAAGGGTTTGGATTTGTAAAAGAATTAACTTTGCATCCCTTTAATCATTGGGCATTTATTCCTGTTAATCTTTTTATGGAGTTAGTAGGGTTACTGGCGAAACCTTTCTCTCTAGGTTTGAGGCTTTTTGGAAACATGTATGCGGGAGAGATGATTTTCATCTTAATCGCACTGATGTTTGCGGCAGGAGCTGGTTCAGGAATAATTGCGGGTGGATTAAACGCACAGTTGTTTGGGGATGGTACAAACATTTTGCTTTGGTTAGTAACGTTTTTGTTAGTATGTTTTCTTTGTTGGATGAATTTAAAAGACAAGATTTCTACAGGGAAGACGTTGTTTTACACTCTGGCATTGTTGGCAATTACTGGAGGAATTCTTGGCCTTGGTGGAGGTTTAATGCAGTTAGTATGGGCAATTTTCCATATCTTAATCGTTACTCTTCAGGCGTTTGTTTTCATGGTGCTTACTGTCGTTTATTTAGGTATGGCGCATGAGCAGGATCATTAACTTAACTTAACTTAAATAAAGGAGTCTTAAATGGAAGTATATATTGCGGCAGCGATAATGCTTGGACTAGGTGGTTTGGGAGCTGCGATCGGAATAGGCTTGTTAGGCGGCAAATTGATTGAAGCGACAGCTAGACAACCCGAGTTAGGTCCAGAACTTCAACAGAAAATGTTCGTATTGGCAGGCTTAATTGACGCAGTTCCTATTATTGGTGTCGGTATTTCCATGTATTTGATCTTTGTTGTAGCGCCACCACTTGTTTGATCAAACCCAAATAGATAAATTTGAGGCTCAACAATGAATATTAATTTGACGTTATTCGGTCAAATGGTGACATTCGCTATCTTTGTTTGGTTTTGTATGAAGTTCGTTTGGCCGGTGATTTTAACTTCTCTAGAGGAGCGTCAAAAGAAAATCGAAGATGGATTAAATTTTGCTGAGAAAGCAACGAGAGAATTAGCGGAAACCAAACTCGAAATAGATAGGAAGATAGATGATGCGAAAAGTGAAGCATCTGTCATTATTGATCAAGCAAATAAACGCGCGAGCCAAATTATCGAAGAGGCAAAGATTAAAGCGTCTGATGAGGGTGAAAGAATTAAAATTGCGGCTCAGTCTGAGATAGATCTTGAAATTAACAGAGCAAAGGAAAAACTTAGAAAATCTGTATCTGAATTAGCTATTGCGGGCGCTGAAAAAATCCTCGAGAAATCAGTTGACAGTGAAACAAATAAAGATTTGTTAGATAAATTGGCTCAAGAACTTTAAATTTTGAAATCTCATGAATGAATTATCTACTTTAGCAAGACCATATTCGAAAGCAGCATTTGAATACTCTATCGAGAAAAGTGTAATTGAAGATTGGTTGAAATATTTAAAGTATTTATCCGAGATAATTCAAAACCCATTAGCTAAAGAAATTCTTGGCCAGCCTAGCTTAGGTTCTAATGAGTTAGTTGATACGATACTTGGAACATATCAAGAAGACATTCCAACAGCATTCGAAAATTTTATAAAGCTTTTAGTGGAAAATAGAAGATTATCTTTAGCACCCTTTATAACTCGGCAATTTGAAGCTTTAAAAGCAAATCGAGAGGCAGTAATAGAGATAGCCCTGACAGTTACAGAAAAGCCAAACGATGTTCAATTGAAAAAACTTTCTTCCGCCTTGGCGGAGAATTTAAAAAGAAAAATAAGCGTACAAGTTTTGATCGATAAAGACTTATTAGGCGGCGCAGTTATTCAAGCTGGAGATATGGTTATTGATAACTCCATAAGAGGTAAATTGACTAAACTCGCCGATTCGTTAAACACCTGAGTATTGAGGTTTCTGAAATGCAACAATTAAACCCGTCTGAAATTAGTGAAATAATTAAGGACCGAATTGATAATCTTGACGTCTCTGCTGAATCAAGAAATGAGGGAACAATAGTTTCCGTTTCTGACGGTATTATCAGAATTCATGGTCTTGAAGACGTTATGTATGGAGAGATGATTGAATTTGATGGAGGCATGTTTGGAATGGCTCTAAATTTAGAGCGTGATTCCGTTGGTGCCGTTGTTTTAGGTGACTATCAAGCTCTCGCTGAAGGAGGACGAGTTCGGTGTACAGGTAAAGTTTTAGAAGTTCCTGTTGGGCCTGAGTTAGAGGGTAGGGTAATAGATGCATTAGGAAACCCTATCGATGGTAAAGGACCAATCAATGCGAAGTTGACTGATGCCTTAGAAAAAGTAGCGCCTGGTGTTATTGACAGACAGTCCGTTGATCAGCCAGTTCAGATTGGCCTTAAAGCGGTTGATGCAATGGTGCCAATTGGGAGGGGTCAAAGGGAGCTAATAATTGGAGACAGACAAATTGGAAAAACAGCAATTGCTGTTGATGCAATTATTAATCAAAAAGATTCAGGGATTAAATGTGTCTACGTAGCTGTTGGCCAAAAAGCAGCTTCTGTAGCGGCAGTAGTTAGAAAGTTAGAAGAGCACGGAGCTATGGGCCATACCATAGTTGTTTCTGCATCGGCCGCAGATGCAGCAGCAATGCAATTTTTAGCGCCATTTGCAGGATGCACCATGGGGGAGTATTACCGTGACCGTGGGCAAGATGCATTGATTATTTATGATGATCTTACAAAACAAGCCGTAGCTTATCGGCAAATATCATTACTTTTGCGAAGACCGCCTGGTCGAGAAGCGTATCCGGGGGACGTTTTTTATTTGCACTCGAGACTACTAGAGAGAGGGGCACGAGTTAATGCAGACTATGTAGAAAAGTTCACGAAAGGCAAAGTGAAAGGGAAGACTGGTTCTCTGACTGCGCTTCCAGTGATTGAGACTCAAGCGGGTGATGTATCTGCTTTTGTTCCAACTAACGTGATATCCATAACAGATGGTCAAATCTTTTTAGAAGCTGACATGTTTAACGCTGGAGTTCGACCTGCAATGAATGCCGGTATTTCTGTGTCAAGAGTTGGCGGAGCGGCACAAACAAAAATCATGAAGAAATTGTCGGGTGGAATTAGGACAGCGTTGGCACAATACAGAGAATTGGCTGCTTTCTCTCAGTTTGCTTCAGATTTAGATGAGGCAACTAAAGCTCAACTTGATCATGGTGAACGAGTTACGGAATTAATGAAGCAGAAGCAATATTCACCGCTTAGCGTTGCGGAAATGGGTGTTATGGTATTTGCGGCAGACAAAGGCTTTTTGAAAGATGTTTTGGTAGAAAAGATAAATGATTTTGAAAGTGCGTTACTGTCATACATGAACACTGACCATAAAGAACTCATGGCAAAGATAAATGAAAATGGTGATTATAACGATGAGATAGAGTCAACATTTACTAAGGCACTTGAAAAATTTGCCTCCACTGGAACTTGGTAAAGGCCCGTCTAGACAATGGCTATTGGCAAAGAAGTAAAAACAAAAATTGCGAGTATCAGCAGCACTCAAAAGATAACGAGTGCAATGGAAATGGTTGCCGCGAGTAAAATGCGAAAGGCCCAAGATAAAATGTTACTTGGTAAGCCTTATTCAAGACACATCAGAAAAGTTGTTGGGCATATTGCAAAATCATCATCAGAGTACAAGCACCGTTATTTAATTAAGAGAGATGTTAAAAGAGTAGGATTTATTATTATATCCACTGACAGAGGATTATGTGGCGGTCTAAATATTAATCTTTTTAAATGTGCTCTTCGAGAAATAAAAGAGTTTTCAGATAAAAACATAAATATAAATTTATGTGTCATTGGCAATAAGGGCGTGAGTTTTTTTTCCTCAGTTGGAGGCAATGTCGTTGCTACTATCAAGGATGTTGGTGAAGAGCCGCAAATAGATGATCTGATTGGTGGCATAAAAGTAATGCTTGATGCTTATGACAATAGTGAAATAGATCAACTGATGCTTGTAACTAACGAGTTCGTTAATACGATGACGCAATCCCCTAGAGTGGAACAAATACTTCCATTAGAGCCCAGTGATAATAGCGAGCTATCTTATCATTGGGATTATATTTATGAGCCTGATGCAAAGGAATTAATTGATGGTCTTCTAATTCGATATATTGAGTCTCAAGTCTATCAAGGGGTCGTCGAAAATAAAGCATGTGAGCAAGCTGCTCGGATGTTGGCAATGAAAAATGCCACCGATAATGCAGGTGATCTTATTGACGAGTTACAGCTTCTTTACAACAAAGCAAGGCAAGCTGCAATTACACAAGAATTGTCGGAAATAGTTGGCGGTGCATCTGCCGTTTAAAAGAATGTTTAAGGTTATGTGAGAGGAACCAACAATGAGTAGTGGAAAGATAATACAAATCATCGGAGCGGTTATCGATGTTGAGTTTTCGCGTGAGACTGTTCCGAGTGTCTATGACGCGCTCAAAGTAGTAGACAAAGATCTCACTCTCGAAGTGCAACAACAGTTGGGAGATGGTGTTGTGAGAACGATTGCCATGGGCTCATCCGAGGGTGTTAAAAGGGGCTTGGTTGTTGAAAATACAAAAGCACCGATATCTGTGCCTGTTGGTGATGCAACGCTTGGTCGGATTATGGATGTGTTAGGTAATCCCATTGACGAGAAAGGCCCCATCAAAGCGAAGCAGGCTATGCCAATTCATCGTAAACCTCCGGCCTACGAAGAGTTAGCAGCATCAGATGAGCTGTTAGAAACAGGTATCAAAGTAATTGATTTGGTATGTCCTTTCGCTAAAGGGGGTAAGGTAGGGTTATTTGGGGGAGCTGGCGTTGGTAAAACGGTTAACATGATGGAGCTTATTAATAATATTGCGACCGAACACTCAGGGTTGTCTGTATTTGCAGGAGTTGGAGAGAGAACTCGAGAAGGAAATGACTTCTACTACGAGATGCAAGAGTCCGGTGTTGTCAACATTGAAAAGCCGGAGGAATCAAAGGTCTCAATGGTTTACGGTCAAATGAATGAGCCCCCTGGTAATAGACTTAGAGTTGCATTGACAGGCCTAACAATGGCCGAAAAATTTAGAGACGAGGGCAAAGACGTCTTAATGTTTGTGGATAACATATACAGATATACTCTTGCCGGCACAGAGGTATCTGCACTACTCGGCCGAATGCCGTCTGCTGTGGGATACCAGCCAACGCTTGCAGAGGAGATGGGTGCATTGCAAGAGAGAATCACATCTACAAAAACAGGGTCTATAACTTCTGTCCAAGCGGTTTATGTGCCTGCAGATGATTTAACAGATCCATCACCCGCAACGACTTTTGCGCATTTGGACTCAACTGTTGTATTGAGCCGAGATATTGCTTCAAAGGGTATTTACCCAGCCGTAGATCCATTGGATTCCACGTCAAGGCAGTTGGATCCTTTGATTATCGGACAAGCTCATTATCAAGTAGCCAGGGGTGTTCAGTCTGTATTACAAAGATATAAAGAGCTAAAAGATATAATTGCCATCCTTGGAATGGATGAGCTGTCTGAAGAAGACAAACTAGCTGTTGCTAGGGCTAGAAAAATTGAAAGATTTTTATCGCAGCCTTTCCACGTGGCAGAGGTGTTTACTGGTTCTCCCGGTAAATATGTATCATTAAAAGATACTATCGCTGGATTTCAAGGTATTTTGGATGGCGAGTTTGATCATCTTCCAGAGCAAGCGTTTTATATGGTTGGTTCTATCGAGGAAGCTGTAAAAAAGGCGCAAGAGCAATAGACAAAGGATCATAAGTCGATGGCCGCGAGTGTTCATTGTGAAATAGTAAGTGCAAGTGAAAGCATTTTTCAGGGGTCTGTAAAAATGCTGGTTATCACTGGCTCGACCGGAGAAATGGGTATAATGCCCGGGCATGCGGCTTTATTGAGTGATTTGAAACCAGGGCCGGTAAGAATAATCAAAACTGACGATACTGAAGAAGTATATTTTTTATCTGGCGGTTACGTAGAGGTGCAACCGAGCGGAATCGCGGTTTTAGCTGACACCGCAATTCGGGCAGATAACATTGACGAAGCTGCGGCTGCGCAAGCTGTTAAAGATGCTGAAAATGATGTAGGCAATAATAGCGGTGATATTGAATACTCTAAAGCTGCATCGATGCTTGCCGAAGCTACTGCTCAGCTTCGGACGGTGCGCGCGCTAAAGAAAAAATTAGGTAAGTAATATATTTTTTCATTGAGGCAGTGCTATTCTTAATTTTATGGCGCTTGGATCTTGTTTTTAATTCAGTTAATCTGCGTCGTCAAAATAGTAAAGACCTTGAAAATATGAATATTGAAGTCGTTATTCTTGCAGCAGGTAAAGGTAGCCGAATGTACTCAGCTAGCTCCAAGGTATTGCAAAAACTAGCGGGTATTTCTTTATTAAGTCGCGTGGTGAAAACTGCACAATCCGTTGGTGCTCGAAAACCAATTGTTGTAACTGGCTATCAAGCTAAACAGGTTGAAAAACATCTACATTCTGAAAATATTAGCTTTGTAAAACAAAAAGAGCAGCTCGGAACTGCACATGCTGTATCGGTCGCTGTTCCAAAACTAAAAACTAATTCAAAAGTGGTGATTCTCTATGGAGACGTGCCTTGTATTGAAGTTGAAACGATCAAAGTACTTATTAGCAAAGTTTCTTCAGATACAATCGGACTACTAACGGTTAATATTGATAGCCCTGAAGGCTATGGACGAATTGTGAGAGATCGCAATAATAGTGTTCAGGAAATTGTAGAGCAAAAGGACGCGTCTCCTGATCAGTTACGGATAAATGAGGTGAATACAGGGGTTATTGCTCTTACAGATACTCAACTTAAATCTTTGTTACCAAAGATTAATAACCAAAATGCACAAAAAGAGTATTATTTAACCGATATTATAAAATTGGCGAGAAGCAGTGGTTTAGCCGTTAAAACTGTCTCGCCGAGTCAATTAATCGAGGTTCAGGGTGTGAATGACAAAAAACAGCTAAGTAATTTGGAAAGAAGTTATCAGCTTATACAAGCTCAAAACTTGATGGATTCTGGTACTACTATTGCAGATCCTAATCGTTTTGATCAAAGAGGAACACTTTCTGCTGGGGCGGACTGTTTTATTGATATTAACTGTATTTTTGAAGGAGAGAACGTTCTCGGTAGCGAGGTCCATATCGAGTCAAACTGTTTAATTATTGATAGTAAAATTGCGGACGGTGCTCGTATTAAGGCTAATTCAATAATTGAAAAATCTCACGTACATGAGAACACCACTATTGGTCCGTATGCGAGATTGAGACCAGACACAAAAGTAATGCCTAACGCAAAAGTTGGGAACTTTGTGGAAATAAAAAACTCTATGATCGGTGATGGTAGTAAAGTAAATCATTTAGCTTATGTTGGTGATGCTATTTTAGAAAGAGATGTGAATATTGGCGCGGGAACGATTACTTGCAATTATGACGGTACAAGTAAGCATAAAACGAGTATTGGAGCGAACGTTTTTATTGGATCAAATTCTACTTTAGTTGCACCGGTGCACATAAAAGACGGAGCGTTTGTCGGAGCTGGATCTACCATCACTACTGATGTACCCAATAATTGTTTGGGAATTGGGAGATCTAAGCAAAAGAATATTGAAAATTGGCAAAGACCTAAAACATAAGAGTATTAATTTATGTGTGGAATAGTTGGGGCAGCATGTAACCGGGATGTGTTTGGTATCTTAATTGAAGGATTAAAACGCCTTGAGTATAGGGGCTATGATTCCGCTGGGTTATCTCTAATTGATGCAAATTCATGTCTTAATACTCAAAAAACCATTGGCAGAGTTGCTGATTTAGAAGATTTGTTCAATGGTGAGATTCCAAATGGCGGCTTGGGGATAGCCCATACTCGATGGGCGACACATGGAGCTCCAAGTAGTGCAAATTCCCATCCGCATACCTCTGGCTCTATTTCCGTAGTGCATAATGGAATTATTGAAAATCATAATCTTCTTAAGGAAGAACTCAGAGATAGAGGTGCTACTTTATCCTCCGAGACAGATAGTGAAGTAATTGCTCATCTTATCGAGTTTTATGCATCTGAAACTGGTTCACTGAAAGAAGCTGTCAATAAAACTCTCCCCAGATTAGAGGGAGCTTATGCAATCTGCGTGATTTCAGAAGATTATCCGGACAAAATGATTGGGGCTAGAAGTGGAAGTCCTCTGGTAATTGGATTAGGTATTGGTGAACATTTTATGGCATCAGATCAAATGGCGCTTCGACAAGTGACAGACCGCTTTATCTATCTCGAAGAGGGCGATGTAGCCGAAGTTTCTAAAAATGAAATATCAATCTTCGATGATAATGGCGAATTGGTTGAAAGAGAAATAAATCAGTTAAATGAGTCAGATTTTCTTTCCGAAAAGGGTGAGTACAAGCATTTCATGCTTAAAGAAATATTTGAGCAACCTAGGGTTATTGATGAGTGCTTAAATGGAAGAATTTCAGGATCGAAAATCATGCAATCTATTTTCGGCCATAAGGCTCGTGAAATTTTTAAGGAGATCGAGAATATACACATCGTTGCTTGCGGCACAAGCTATCATTCTGGGCTAATTGCTAAGTATTGGTTAGAAGATTTGGCTAAGGTACCTTGTCAGGTAGAAGTCGCAAGCGAATATAGATATAGAAATTTAATAATTCCAAAAAACACAATGTTTGTAACAATATCTCAATCTGGTGAAACAGCAGATACTCTGGCAGCATTTAGGAAGGCAAAAAACTCCAAAAATTATATTGGGTTTTTGGCTATCTGTAACGTTGCTAACTCGACCTTAGTGAGAGAGTCTGATTTATCACTGATGACCATGGCGGGTCCTGAAATAGGGGTTGCCTCGACCAAGGCGTTTACAACGCAGTTAGTGGTTCTTCAGTTGCTGACTTTTTCTTTATCATTAGCTCGCGCTAGTAATCGATCTTTCGAAACAAAATGGGTAAAAGATTTAAAGAGATTGCCTCGGTTGGCGGAAAAAATTCTAAATCTAGATTTTAAAATTAAGGAGATGGCAGAGTCTTTTGCTGATAAAAACCATGCTTTGTTTTTGGGTCGAGGCGAACATTATCCAGTAGCATTGGAAGGCGCATTGAAATTAAAAGAAATATCATATATCCATGCAGAAGCCTATCCCTCAGGTGAGTTAAAACACGGGCCATTGGCACTTGTTGATGAGAACATGCCAGTTGTTGCAATAGCTCCCAACAATGAGCTTTTTGAGAAATTAAAATCTAATTTACATGAAGTGCAAGCGAGAGGCGGAGAACTTTTTGTCTTTGCTGATCAAGACTCTCAGTTTATAGACATGCCTGGCATATCAATTATTGAGATACCATCAATTCCTAGCTCGCTCGAGGCTATTTTATATACTATCCCTTTGCAACTTCTCTCCTATCATGTGGCTTGTCTAAAGGGAACTGATGTGGATCAGCCGAGGAACTTGGCAAAGTCAGTTACGGTAGAGTAGATTTAAATGGTGCATTAAATAGAAAAAATTATGGAAATAGACGTATGGGGAATACTGGGATTTGTGTTTGGACTGATAGCATTTATTCGGGTTCAGAAACTAACAAGCAAACTAAAAGAAAAAGGAATTCTAGAAGAGAATTACAAGGAAGATTAATGCACCAAACAAATCAATTCAATCACGGTGGAGTAGATTTCATATCTTCTTACATATTAAATTCTATTCTGTCTATTTTTTTCTAATTTCAAGCTTATAACCAATCATTATCAAATCACGCTCGTCATCTATAAAAATCACTTATTGCTTAATAGCCAAAAGGAGTTAGACCTGATCTACAAAATCACGCTCAATACGTCATATAAATGTTTGGTGCGTCTTGCAGACGTGGAGACAATAGGTCCCTTTAATATGAATCCGGTAACTTTGAATCAGCGTGATGTTGATTTTTTACTCTATGAGTTTCTCGATACCAGCTCGCTTCTTAAGCGGGAGAGGTATGCAGAGCACTCAAAGGAGACTTTTGATGCCACCATCAGTGGTGCAAAGAACATTGCTGAAAAATACTATTCAAATCACTATCGAAAAGGTGATGCCAATGAACCTATGTTTGATGGTGAATCTGTTTCATTAATTCCAGAGATACAGTCAGCGTGGGATGCCACGGCAGAGTTTGGATTACTTAGAGCAAGCTATGATTTTGATGAAGGGGGCGTCCAATTACCTGAGGTAATTTGTAAGGTTTGTGGAACGTATATTCAAGCTGCAAATTCAGGCAGTAGCGGATACTACTTCGTTACAGCGGCAGCTAGTAACGTGATTAGAGCATTTGGCGATGATCAACAGAAGGCTTTATTTTTAAGTTCGATGATGGATGGTCGGAGCGCTGGAACTATGGCTTTAACAGAGCCCGCGCAGGGGTCGACACTTGGTGATATTGCCACATCAGCGACGATCCAGTCTGATAATACCTATCTTATCCATGGGCAGAAAATCTATATTAGTAATGGTGACCACACACTGTCGGATAATATTGTCCATTTAGTTTTAGCAAGGATTGACGGAGCTCCCAAGGGCACTCGAGGGATCTCTTTATTTATTGTTCCCAAATTTTTAGTTAATAGTGATGGAACGATTGGAGAAAGAAATGATGTTGCCCTAGCTGGGTTACTTCACAAGATGGGTAATCGCAGCGCAACATCGACGGTCCTGAATTTTGGTGAGAAGAATGGAGCGGTTGGCTATCTGGTTGGAGAACCACATCAAGGTCTTCGTTATATGTTTCAGATGATGAATGACTTGAGAATTGGTGTTGGTTTGGGTGCATCAGCAATTGCATATAGAGGTTACCTCCATGCCCTGGATTACGCGCGTGAAAGGCCCCAAGGACGCCTGCCATCGAACAAAGACCCGCTGTCCCCTCAGGTCAAGATTATTGAGCATGCAGATGTAAGGCGTATGCTCATCACCCAAAAGTCTTATTCCGAAGGCAGTTTGGCCCTATGTTTGTATGCCACATCCTTGGCAGAGGACTCGAAAACAGCAGAGTCCCCTCATGAAAGAGAGCAGGCAGCGGCGCTATTGGATTTCTTAACCCCTGTAGTCAAATCTTTCCCTTCAAAATATGGTTGTATGAGCAATGATTTGGCTATTCAGGTATTGGGAGGGTCAGGTTATATTAGGGAGTATCCTGTTGAACAACTGTATCGCGATCAGCGTCTCAATCCGATACATGAGGGAACCGAGGGCATTCATGGTCTGGATTTGCTGGGGCGAAAGGTATCCTTTAATAATGGTCAAAGTTACCGAGATTTTCTTAATTTGATTGAGGCGACATGTTTAGAGGCAGCGGAACTAACAGAAATTTCCGATTTAGTTGCTCCATTAAGAGAGGCTATAGATAGAGTAAGTCACGTGACTGGGTCTCTATTATCAGCTATTAAAGATGATCCGGATAAAGGACTTGCAAATGCCACTCTTTACTTAGATATGTTTGGACAGCTTGTTATTGCATGGATTTGGCTAAAGCAAGCTATAGTAGCTTCGCGCAAGCTGGGTTCTGATGAGTGTGAAGGTATTATTTCAGAGGTCAACTTTTATCAAGGTAAACTGTATGCCGCAAATTACTTCATTAATAGAGAGTTACCTCAGACGATTCAGACGGCCGCATTGCTTGACCTTAATGAGGGCACTTGTTTTCATATGCGTGATGAATACTTCTAGTTCCAATGAACTCGTACCTCACTAATGACATTGAAAAAAGAATAATTTAACCTACCGATTTTACATCAGAGGACTTGATATGGATTTTTCAACATTTGCACGTTCCCGCAAGAGCACTAGGGGATTCAAACCAGACCCAATTCCTGTGAGCGTCATAGAAGAGATTATTGAGACCGCTAAATGGGCACCATCCTCCTATAATACCCAAACATGGCACATTCACGCAGTAGCAGGAGATGTCCTTGATAAAATTCGTGAGGGAAATACAAAGAATACTCTCGCTGGAAAACCCCATGTAAGGGACTTTCCTTACAAAGAAGAATATGAGGCAGGCCATCGGCAGAATCAAATAGACGTTGCGGTACAGCTTTTTGAAGCGATGGATATAAAGCGGGATGATAAAGAAAAACGAATGGATTGGATGTTAAGAGGATTCCGTCAATTTGATGCACCTGTATCTCTTGTCCTCACTTATGACAAGTACCTTGATCCTGCGGCGATCACACATTTTGGATTAGGGTCGCTGGCTTATGGAATTGTTCTCGCTGCTTGGGAGCGAGGAGTTGGTTGTGTCATTAATGGTCAAGGCATCATGCAGTCAGATGTAGTACGGAAGCACGCTAATATACCTGATGATCAAAATATTATGATCTGCATTGCGATGGGTTATCCGGCTGACGGTTTTCCAGCTAATGATGTTCGATCCACTCGCGCTGACAACAGCACGTTTCTTAGTTACGTCGGTTTCGATTAAATAAAACCTTTTTTATGCGCCCTTTAGATGGTGAGTTAATGCTTTACAAATTTCGACAACACTTTTTTATCAAAGAGATTCTGTTATGTTCAATTTCTCGCGATCATGATTATATCGAAGCCCGGCAAATAAAAAACACGGCATGGCAAGGAATGAGAAGAGTGAGAAGCCTATCAATGTTAGGCTGTAGGGCTCCTCTATACCATAAGAGATCATTAAATCTATCGATAATCCTGCCAGGGTGATACCGATGCCAATACCGATCACGTTCATTAAGAAAATTGAGAAGGCGATGACCGTGGAGCGCACTTCTGGTGGGATTAGCCCTTGGATGCTTGCAAAAAAAGGTCCAAAGAATGCTCCAATTTGAAACATCCCCACAAACAAACCGACTGGTATCCAGACTGAGTCACCTGGAGATAGTCGGTACGCTATTATGAATGGAGCGCAAATTATTAGAACTAGGGAAAGGAACACAAGGCGCCCGTAACCGGTTTTTTTTGCAAACCAGTCACTACCTATGCCACCCACAAAATTTCCAGTTAGACCTCCCGCTAAACCTATGAATCCAGTCAATTTTAAGATTTCGTCTTTATCAAAATTACGTTCTTGAACGAACCACAATTGATCATAGTAACCGGCGCTAATAAATACATGAAAGAGCATTGCACCTGCCATAGCAGCCATTAGTGCAGGCGATTTTGGAATTGCAGTCATTGCAATTTTTGCAACTTCCTTAATTTTAGGTAGCTTTGCTTTTTCTCCGGAATCAACCAAATGACGCCGAGGTGTTTCCCTAATAAAGAAAACTATTGCGCCAAGAATGAGGCCAATACCCCCCAGTAAGTAAAAGCAGTTGCGCCACCCTATAGCGGGTCCGAGATATCCTGCAAGTAAGAAACTACCCCCAGCACCAATCGATGCGCCAAGATAGTAAAAACCTGCCGCAAAACCCAGTCTCGATTGGGGGAATCGGTCAGCAAGGAGCGACATTGCACTAGGCGTCAAAATAGACTCACCAACACCAATTAACATCCTAGGAACTAACATGCTAACAAAATTCCAGGCATATCCCGATACTGCTGTCAGAGCAGACCAGAGCGTCACACCAAAACTGATGAGTCGAGTCCTGTTAACTGTATCGGCTAGCATGCCCATATACAAACCTGCCACTGAATAAAACGCAGTGAAGGCCAAACCAGCGAGCAGACCATACTGAAAATTACTCAGCCCCAAGTCGGGGACTATATAATTTGAAAAAGCTGAAAGTAGATTTCGATCTAGCATATTCAAGATATTAAGAATGGTAAGCAAGCCAAGGAAGGCCATATCAGATGATGATATTTTATCTTTGTTTCTCAAATTATTAGGCATTGCTTATGATTCCTCTGCAAAAAATTAATTTTAGACTTGAGTGCTCGCAATATTCAATTGGCCTTGCAAGCCCGCAATACGATGGTGATATGCCTCTCGATAGATAGGCGATGATGTCATATCAATAAATGATTGGAGCGTAGGGTATTTAGCAATGGCCATAACATCCCAAAGCTCCTCTACCTCCCCCACCACCATCCCTTTAAGGACAGCGGTAAAAACAATTTCTCCTCCTAACTCAGCAATTAGCTCGCCTGTTGGTTTACCGTAGAGATCGTAGGCCTCAATTCCTGTCAAATCAGTTTCTCGCCCATCTTCGTACTTTGCTTTTTCTCGGAACTTCATCAAGTTAATCATACAGACCGGGCCTCCATCGTCCTTTTTCAGAAGATCTTGGATCTGTTGGTCAGTTCCTCTAAGCTCATTAATGTATTTCATTGTTATCCTCTCAACTGTGATTGATTGAATGATTTTTTATTACACTCTGTGCTTTATGTGGGATCGCGCTTAATATCTAACATTTAGCTTATGGCACTATTAAGTAAAATTTTAAGTGTGTCTATTTATAGATTGAACTTAGTCAATAGATAATAGTTATTAATAAGTGGAACTTGTTGAAACATAAGGTATTGAAATGATTTAAGAGATTACTCAGTGACATACTTTAAGTGATTGGGGGTTACTATGAGAAATGTGTTTTTTGTCTTTATATTTAGTCTTTTTTTTGTCGGTGAAAATATGGCAGTACCAGATCTATGGATAGTTCCAGAAAAAAAATTGACGGCAGCATCAAGTCTCAGTGATGAGACTCGACTTGCGATAGGGGAAATAGGGTCATCTCAATTTGAGAGAAGAGGGCAACTTTTTGGCGACAATTTTCTTGATGAATTAATTAAGATGGCCGACCAAACTGCTGCGGAAAATCCAGTAACAGAGGAAATGCTTGAGACTACTTTTAACGTTCAGATCTCTCAAGATAAAATAAACGGCGTAGGTGTTTATCGCATAAACCCTCTGAATCTGAACTCGAAACTGGATGGTCGATTATTTGTCCACATTCACGGAGGTGCATACTTTCAAATGGGAGGACTCCTCAGTGCTGTAGAGGGCGCCATGATTGCGTCCTCAGGAGGCATTGGCGTTATATCTGTCGACTATACTTTGTCGACTTCACAACCTTTTCCCGCAGCCTTAGATGACATAATTACTGTCTATAAAGCGGTTAATGAAACACTGCCAGCCTCCAGAATTGGAATGGGTGGATCTTCAGCTGGAGGAGGCTTGGCGCTTTCCTCGACTTTAAAACTAAAGAGCTTGGATATTGAATTGCCGGGAGCTTTATTTGCGGGAACACCTAGTGTGGACCTTCTATTTACAGGCGACAGCTGGATAACAAATGAATATGTAGATAATGTATTGGTCACCAAGGAGGGCCTTTTACAGGCCGCATTCAAAGTTTATGCTGGTGCTTTTGACCCTAAGAATCCTTTGATATCTCCTCTCTATGGAGACGTAACGGATTTTCCGCCGACATATCTAATAGCCGGAACCCGAGATGCTTTACTTAGCGATACTGTGCGGATGCATAGAAAATTGCGAGAAGCAGGAGTTACAGCTGACCTAAATATATTTGAAGGGCTGCCTCATGGCGCTTATCTGAGAGTTCCAGGATCTCGAGAGTATGATGGCGCGTTAGGTGATCTCAGAAAATTTCTCGAAAAATATTTGTGAGAAAAATTTGATAACTCAAAAGCGAATCGTATCTCCAGATTTTATTGATTGCAATCAGCATGTTTCAGAATCAAGTTACTACAAGATCGCTATCGATGTTCTGCAGGATTTACACCGAGAACTAGGTTTGAATGACTGTTTTTCCGCAGAGCAAACGGCACCAATTGTTTTTTCATCGAACATTGAATTTTTTCGAGAAGTGTTTGTGGACGAGGAAATTACCATTTCGGTTGTCTTGCTTCCTGAGTCTATTAATTTTCGGAAATGGCGAAGAATATTCGAAATTTATAATCAAGCGGGTGAACTATCGGCAAAAATCATTAGTCAAGGTGCTTTTTTTGATCTGCAGACAAGAAAGGTCAAGGCGCCCTCATTAAAGTTGTATGAAGCATTTAGATCACACAACCTTCTGGCAGTGGCGGATATTGATAAGTAGTATGATTTCTCTAATTTTTTAAATTTGATCACAAAAGAATGAGTTTCTACGATAAGCCTTTGGCCCACTTTCTGATTTTGGGTGTAATGCTTTTTTGTTTAAAGCAATTATTTTACCCAACACCACTCCCGATTATTGGTCCAGTATCTCAGGAGCGTATGGCTGTATTGATAAATCAATGGGAAATTGAGTCTGGCAGGCCTCCCAATCAACAGCAAAAAAAATTTCTTGCTACAACTGAGCTAGATCGAGAGATACTCTTTAGGCGAGCTCTTGCCGATGGACTGCATCTTAGTGATGAGTTCGTTTACAATCGATTAATCCGAACTATGTCATTCCTGGAAATGAACAGTGGAGCTTCTAATGATGCCATTTTCGAGCAGGCTTTGGCGATGCAGTTGCATCAGACTGATGAGCTGATACGAAGGCGGTTAGTTCAGCAATTAGAGCGCCAGTTCCTATCTCAAAATCCACCCTCTCTTCCCACAAATGAGGAGCTATTATCTGAGTTTAGACGTCAAGAATCCGCTTTTAAATCACCAGCTCGATATTCGATTAGGCATATCTACTTTCCTAAGGATCGCATTAGTGAGAAGAGCGCCTTCGCGGCCTCCTTTGATCTATCAGGTGTCAGTTTTGATGATGTTAGGGAAGTAGGTTATCCCTTCTTGTCAGGCTATCAATTTATTGATCACAGTCCAGAGCAGCTGTCGAGACAGTTTGATAATAAGTTTGTTTCCCAGTTAGTCTCTAAACGTGTTCGGGAAAATGTTTGGGTGGGTCCAATTGCCTCATCTTTTGGAGATCATTTCGTTTGGATAGACGGCATAAATCAGAGTAGAGATTTAACTTTTTCTGAAGCTTACAAGGATCTTATGGCAGAAGCGATGAGTGAACGTGAGGGTCAAGCACTTGAAATGTTTATTCAGGAATTGAGAAATCAATACGAAATTCGTTTATGAAAATAACATGGTTTTTAGTTGCATTGTTTTGGATCGCCAGTGACTTTGGATACTGCCACGAATTTGCACCTTCGCTTTTAAAAATCAATGAACTGCCACAGGTCACTGAAGAAAGATCACGCTATAGTGCTGTCTTGAAGACTCCTAGCAGGCCAGATGGATTGCCAATGCTGACTCCTGAGTGGCCAAGCTCATGCGAAACTGATCGACAAACTAGAGTACAAGCAGCAGAGGCTACGACAGTGAGTAACTTTTTGCTAAGTTGTAGTTTCACTAACCAAAGTCTATCAGGTGAGACCATCGGTGTTAAGGGTTTAGGAGATACTCAAACCTCAGCGGTAGTGATTGTTAATCTCCGCGATAGCCGTCGCTATCAAGAGGTATTGTCGGTTGGAAAATCAAAGTTTGTAGTTCCCCACCGAATGGACGTTTTTTCTGTCCTTACAGCCTATTCGAAACTAGGAATCACTCATATTTTATCTGGGATCGATCATTTGATGTTCGTGTTTGGGTTGATGCTTCTTATAGTTGGAGTAAAACAACTTGTTTTTACGATTACGGCTTTCACCATTGGGCACAGTATTACTCTTGCAATAATTACTCTTGGTTTCATACCTGAGTCCTCTGGTCTGATTGAGTTTGCCATCGCTTTGAGTATTTTTTTCCTGGCTATTGAATTATCTAGAGATAGTGAAGTTGGAAATCTTTGGCGACATCCTTGGCTATTAGCTGGTGGGTTTGGATTACTTCATGGCTTAGGTTTTGCTGGGGCTTTATTAGAATTTGGGTTGCCTCAAGAGAGCATTTTTCTGTCACTTGTCGCTTTTAACATTGGAATAGAACTAGGCCAGTTGAGTTTTATGGCACTCATTTTTATTCTTTGGTTTATGGCAAAAAGCGCATCTTTGGATTTAATTAGGTATTCAAGACAGGTATCTATTTACTTATTAGGAGGGCTTTCAGTGATGTGGTGCATTGAGAGGGGAATGCACTGGCTGGTATAGATCATACTTCTCGGTGCATCAGCCGCTATAACTTGGTTGATACCATATTGGGGATGACCAAGCGCGCTCTTGAATAAGGATATCCTTATCGCCTACTGGTGTAACGCCTTCCAATGGTTTAATTGTTTGATCTTTGTCAGTTCTTGGATCTACTCCAGCTCGGATAGCATCCCAAGTAGACCATCTACAGATTGGCGATTCTAAAACACGAACATAGTAGAATGCCCGCTCACTAGAATCAAAGTCAGGATCCTGCCAGCGAGTTTTCAGTTCTACTGAGCCTACTTGTTCATCATAGCTACAATCTTCGAGATTTACAGAGGGGGCAACCTCAGGGCATCGGTGCGATGCTTGGTTGACCTTCATACCGTTAGCGCATGCCACGTCATAAACTCGCTCCTGAACGCCAGTGCTACTCAACCAACCTTTGATGATTTGCACTCTCTCTAGTGGGGCACTTTTTGGATCACGAGTAGCCCACACAATAAACTCTGGAATTTCGTTCTGTGTTTGGTTAAGTTGGCCTCCCATCGGGACACCTACTTTGTATGCTGCACTAATAAAGTCAGTTCTTCGCAGCTTTGGTAATTTATAGCCTGCAAAAAATCGTAATTTAATCCTCGTACCACTGGTGCCAAAAGTCTCTTTCTGCCGCATGCTGTCATAAATCGCTTCGCGGGTATTTTTCTCAGCCCAAACGCCAGCTAACCCTGATGCTCCAAAGTGTACCAAGCCGGTGTTGGAATAATATCGTTGGCCGTCACTATTAACCTTCTTAGGCAGCGAGCCTCGATCCTCGGCTTTAGCATCAAGCATTCCAACCTTAAGAAAATAATCGTCCTCAGTACCGCCACTGCTTCCGTTGTGTGAATCACTGGAGCCGACAACACCGAATCTGAAGGGATCAAACCCTTTTTCCGAGGACAGTTTTAGACCTTCAAGATATGCATCTCGCACGTAGCTCCCTTTAACTTTGCTGATTTTTGGCGAACTTACAATGCGAGGCTCAATCTCAAAATCAGCCCATTGGTCCGCTGGCGATAGCTTAGGATGAGTCTCTGATGTTCCCTTAATTTGGCTGATTTCAACCAATGGCTCATTTCTCATCCGGATGTCTGAATACTCTTGAGTAAAATCTTTTCCCGAAAAATCAGTCAGGCTGAACATTTGACCATTGGAGCCATTTGAGTTGTGGGGTATCGCAATAGAATCGATTCCTTGATCGCGAAGCTGATCCATCCACCGCCATAAATCTTCAGGATTTTCGGAATCAAGGCGAGAAAATGGCGATAGTGGCGCTTTATCTCCAGCAAAGATTACATTGCGATGCAGGTTTGCTTGATCTACCTCTCCGGTGGTGGTGTATTCATACCCGATAAAGGCGGTGAATTCTCCCGGCTTATTGTGTCGATTTGCGCTAGAAACAATTTCTGCCCAGCTTGATTGAATAATCGTTGAGTCATTTATTTCTCCCTGCCGAGGGCTAGGTGTTACCCAATCTCTTGCTAAGGCAAATGCCATTTCCCTTTCTTTGTGTGTCTTGGGCTGAGCGGCAATTCTAGCATCTGGATGATTTGATAAAGGATGGTTTGGATCAGCCATGGCCCTGTAGTGCCCCAACATAACCCCATGATCTGTTACAGAAAAAAAATCTAATGGTGACTTGAGTTTCATCTCAAAACCACCAACATGATCCAGACTGGCGCCTTGTGCAAACCGGTATGCGTCATCTGGTTCTGCCCTGACTCCAAAGAGAAATGCGTCGAATGAGTAACTTGTGTGAACGTGAAGGTCACCAAAATAGGCATTTTTATCAGGATTTTTAGGAATAACTTGAGTAACTTCCTTTGAGGCCATACTGGAGGTTAGCGGTTTATCGGAGGAGGCATTATCGTTGCACCCCGTAATGGTAGCGGAAGTGAAAAGTGCAAAATAGATTGAAGCTCTGCGTTTGGATAAAGTTGATTTTCCTAACATTTTCGATGGCATCTTTTTATATCCGGTTCTTTTTCCTGATGGGCTAGAATATGTTTTGTGTGCACTTCCTTGGGATCCCTCTGACTATTATTTATTTAGTACCATTCAAAAGTCTAATAACGGTAAGTTATCACTTAAGGATTTAAAAAACCATGTAAGAAATTTTTCGAGATGCATTTCTAAATTTTGGACAACAAACTCTGCATAACAAGAATCTATTGATCTACATCTATCTGTTAATAGACTTCAATAGATTGGTATTGTTCTATACTTGCTGATTAGCAGTGTACAAATAAAGCGAGTTATCTATGGAAGTACTTAGAACTCCAGACGAGAGATTTAGAGATCTCGTTGATTTTCCGTTCGAACCCCACTATATCAATATTGATGACGAGGATGGTGGAACAATTAGAATGCACTATATCGATGAGGGGGCCCCTGATGGCGAGCCTTTACTCTGTATGCATGGTCAACCAAATTGGAGCTACTCTTTTAGGAAAATGATTATGCCGCTTGCTGAGGCTGGCTTCAGAGTTATTGTTCCAGACATTGTTGGTTTCGGTCGATCGGATAAGCCGACGAAGCGGTCAGACTATACGTTTTCTCGACATGTCGCATGGTTACGGAACTTTATTGAAGGACTGGATCTTAGAAATATCAATCTGATAGCCCAGGATTGGGGTGGACCAATTGCGTTGCGAAATGCTGCGGATATGCCAGAACGATTCGCGCGCATTGTAGTGACTAACACAGGTCTGGGAGATGGAACTGGTATCCCTGAGGAAAAGACACCTGAGTTACGCAGACTTTTAGATCAGACGCCAGCCCTACCTATTGAGGAGGTCACCAAACAGGCTCTGAGCGCTAAAGATGGTCGACCGGGCTTCTTTTATTGGGTCAAGCACTGTGATGCTTATGAGGATTTTGATCCTGGAGCGGTTATGCGTTTTTGGCTGAATGAATGCTCTGATGAGGAATACAGGGCTTATGCAGCTCCTTTTCCTGACGAATCCTACAAGCAGGGAGCGAGAGAGTTCCCTACGTTAGTTCCAATGATACCAGATAACCCTGCAATACCGGATAATCGGCGTGCATGGAAAGAACTTGAGAAGTTCGAAAAACCTTTCCTGACCGCATTTAGTGCTTCACTTCTGCCCACAAGAGGTCCCTGTGCAACGTTTCTTGAGTTCAAGGTTTATAAAAATGAGAGTCCGATGATTGCAAGAATGCAGGAAAGTATTCCGGGCGCTCGCGGTCAGAATCATTGCACTATTGCAGATTCAGGGCACTACCCTCAGGATGATGCGGGAGAGGAGTTAGCGAGAGTGGCGATTGATTTCTTTAAAACAACATAGAATCTAGTGAGTAATGTAAAATAAGAGTTTTGATGTTAACAATGAATAAGGATTTACCCTATGGATGAACAAATAAGTAATCAACAAGCATTTGCTGAGAAAGTAGTATGGATAACAGGCGCTTCAGGTGGTATCGGAGAAGAGATGGCGGTGGCATTTGCAAGGGCTGGTTCAAAGTTGGTGCTGTCTGCGCGTAATCAAAAAAAACTTGAGTGTGTCAGGGATCGATGCTTTGAAGCAGGAGCTGATCATGGGAGTATGCTCGTGTTGCCTTTGGACGTGGTGGACTTGGATGCTATGCCAGGAGCAGTTAATAAGGTTATGGAAAAATATTCCAAAATCGACTTACTCATCAATAATGCTGGGGTGGGTGTTCGTGATTTCTGCACTGACATAAAGATAGACGTTTATCGTACGGCTTTGGAGGTAAATCTTATTGGCCCAATAGCGCTGACTAAACAGGTATTGCCCATTATGATCAATCAAAAATCAGGTCATATTGTAGGAACGTCAAGTGTTGCTGGCAAAGTTGGGGTTCCTTTGAGGACGGCTTACTGCGCTACCAAATTCGGATTAATCGGGTTTCTTGACGCGCTTCGTGCGGAGGTGGCTTATCACGGTATTAAAGTTAGCACGATCATTCCAGGCCTTGTTAAAACAGGAGCAGTTGCCAATGCTATGACCGGAGACGGGTCGGTAATTGGTGCTGAGGAGGGCGTTATGACTGAGGGTATGACTGCAGAAGAGGCAGCTAAGGATATTTTACCGCAGCTGGCCTGCAAGGCAGATGAGTTCGTTATTGGTGATTGTGACTCTGCAAAGATGGTTGAACTAAAGCGCAAAGATCCGACAATGATATTTCGAGGTTTGGAACAGATGGCAGACGGTTTGTATAAGTAAGTTTTGCGATCGATAAATAAAAAGGTACATAGTTAAATGGCAAAACGTCGGGTTCTTATTACTTGTGCTGATCGCTACATGGGTCCAGCTATTCAAAAGAAGTTTCAAAACCTTGAGTTTGACGTAACTGCAGGGCGCTCGCCAATGATCACTGAGAATCAAGTTGTAGAAGCAGTCGATGCCGCGGGTCATATTGATGTTTTGGTTGCTAATTTTGCTCATCCACCAGTGACAGGGGCATTGGAGCAGCTCAAGAGTGATGACTGGACGACATTATTTGACCAGTTGGTGCACCCGTTGATGTATACAGTTCGAGCCACTATTCCGCAAATGCTAGAAAGGGCGTCAGGTAAAATTATTGCAATTACGAGTGCTGCTCCTTTGAAGGGTATCCCCAATAATAGTGCTTATTGTGCGGCAAGAGGTGCCCAAAATAGTTTTATAAAAGCTGTTGGCCTTGAGTTGGCTCGTTCTAATATTCAGGTTAATGCTATTGCTCAGAATTATATTCACAATGATACCTACTATCCTGACGATCTTTTAAAAGATGAAAAGTTCATCAATCACCTTAATCGAAATGTCCCTACAACAAAGATTGGATCGTCTGAAGAAACTGCTGAGTTAGCTGCCTACCTTGCCAACGAAAAATCTAATCATATGGTCGGTCAAATTTTACCTCTTGCGGGAGGTTGGATTACATAAATCAACACAAAAAAGCTCTCCCAAAAATTTAGATTATGCTTATTTGCTTGCGAGAATATAAGAACTCCCTCTACTTGGAGTCGAGTCAACTTTTTTCAGGGTCTTTTTCCAATAGCATTAGGTTATTAATTAATAAAATATTGTTGGTAGATATTATGTGTCTCAAAAGTTTAACTGTAAAAAAAAACTATTTTGACTGGGGGGTCAATTATGGAAAAACTTTCAAGGATAAAAATAAATCGGTTACAGGTGACTGGCTTAAGCGCCTTCCTTGCGCTTGGGTTTGGAGCATCATCTGCCATTGCCCAAAGCGGCGAAGCGATTGATGAAATCACTGTAACGGCAACAAAAAGGGAAGAGCGCTTGCGTGATGTTCCAATGTCCATTTCTGTTTTAGGAGAAAGCACCATCGAATCGAAAGGGCTTTTTGATATGGGGTCGATTGCCAGTGCTGTTCCTGGGCTCACGTATGCCGAGGCGTCAAGTAACTTAAATCCAACCTTTGTCATGAGAGGTATTGCAGTTGGCCAAAACTTGGAGGGTCTCCAAAAGCCTGTCGCGGTATACCTGGACGAAATGCCTATGCAGGACGGAAAGAGTACGGTCAATACGTCCTTTGGCTTATGGGATGTAGAGAGAGTTGAGGTTCTAAAAGGTCCTCAGGGGACACTTTTCGGCGCTGGAACACTATCCGGAGCCATAAGGATCATCTCCAAGAAACCTGACCCTAGTGGTGTTGATTATAAATTCTCAAGTGATATTGGAACGACTAGCGGTGAAATGAGGCGGCGGTATAACGCGATGTACAATGTCCCGTTGAGTAATTCCATGGCTTTTAGGATGTCCGCCTCGATCGCTGACGAAGCAGGTTGGGTTGCTAATACAGGTATTGGAATGGACCCTTCAAATAATTATGAGTCTGTCGCACTCAAGGCAGCGATCGGTTGGGAAGTTAACGATCGCCTCACTGCGGATTTCACATACATGTATCAGGATAATTTATCTGACGACGGCGGGACTGTTAATCCAAATTTGGAGGGTCAAACTAGAAGTAACTTCAAGGCGGAAATGGTTGAGGCAAAACTAAACAGGTTCAATTTGACTCTAAATTATGATTTAGATTTTGCGACTATTACTTCATCAAGCAACTTCTCTGAAACGGATCCCTGGCAAGAGACCGACCTGAGCGCTGTTCTTGGTGGGGCATTCCCGATGGGTATTGTTAGAGAGGACAAGAGTGAAGCTTTCGTGCAGGAGGTACGAATGGTTTCAACAACAGACTCCGATCTTGATTGGGTTATAGGTGCGTTCCATATGGATAGAGAGGTTCTTGAGAATCAGGTCTTCCATACAACTGATGCATTTGTTGACTCTAAAGGTGGCAGTATTGGCGGTATGAGTAACGACTATATGAACACAAACAATGCCTTTATTTATGGAAGCCCTGTGACTGACAATCTAACGGAAACAGCATTCTTTGCCGAAGTAGGTTACCAAGTTACTGACTCCTTGAAAGCGACAGTTGGTTTTAGAACGTCCGAGGTAGAGATTAAAAATATGAGGACGGCAGGTGGATCTAGTAGTATCGGCTCTTTCCTTGGACCCGTGGTCTTCATGGGAGGAGACTCGTTTACTCCAGTGCCTTATAACTACGGTGAGTATGCCCCGGGTAAGGTAAAGCCCAATACGATGAAATTTAGTTTGGCCTGGCAGGCAAGTGATAATGTCAACTACTATGCTACTGCGTCAGAGGGTTTCAGAGCTAATGATGTCAATCGGGCCGCTTTTGTTAATGATGGTGTAAGTACGGTTGATCCGACTGATACGGTAATTCCCAAACTTTCGAAGCCAGATACACTATGGAACTACGAGGCTGGTATGAAAGGGCAGTGGGATACCATCAGTGCCAACGTGGCTGTGTACAAAATGGTTTGGGAAGATATCCAACTCTTTGCTCAGCGCCTTAGTGATCCAGCGACTTTCTTCACTAACGCTGGTGAGGCTGAGTCGACTGGTGTGGAGCTTGATATAATCGGACGACCAAACGAAAGCTTTGAGTATGGGCTTAGCATTGCCTCGCAAGATGCGGAGATTACGTCCATTTCTGAAGTCGAGTCTACTATGGTTGGAGCTGTCGTTGGTAGCCCATTGAGTTCTCCTGATATGCAAGTTTCTGGGCATATTCAGAACACAACTCCACTATCGGGAGGCAATGAGATGTTCTGGCGAGTGGACCTATCCTATGTCGATAGTATGACAAATGGATTCCCATTCACTCCAGGACAAGCCGGCGTGCCATCGGCAAACTTTGGTTACACAGACGACGTAACAAAGGTTGATCTAAGCCTAGGATATGTTACAGATAAGTGGTCGGCAGTGTTGTATGCTGAAAATGCGTTTGATGATGATGGCTATACCTTTATCATGCCTCAGACATTCTTTGATGATCGTCATATGACATTGAGACCTAGAACAGTCGGTATAAGATTCACACTAAATAAATAATTAAATGAAGCATAAAACGCCATCCGTTTAGGGTGGCGTTTTTTTATACCTGTAGATATAAAAATGCCGTTTCTTGATCTTAGGGTGATATTTAGTCATTATTCTTAAACACATTTATAAATATTTTGAGTTACAACGAACAACAACAAGCTTGTTTTTAGTTTGGACAACCTTTGAGGTGGGCCGCCCATAGCATGGATATCAGACAACTAAGACACTTTGTAGCTCTAGTGGAAACGGGAACAGCTCATGCTGCGGCAGATGACCAACATATCTCACAACCTGGTCTAAGCAGCAGTATTAAACGATTAGAGAATCAGTTGGGCGTCTCTCTTTTTGTGCGACGGGGGCGAGGTCTTGTCCTGAATGCCAAAGGCAAAGACTTTTATCCTCATGCTAAGCGGACACTGGAGTATTTACGCCTCGCTCAGGCAGAGCTAAAGGCTAGCAATGCTATCATCCGAATTGGAATGGGTGACATACGCTCGGGCGACTTCATTGGAGAGTTGACTGCCAAGGTTAACGAAAATTATCCGACCGTCTCTCTCGAGTTTAGTGAATCCCACTACGAGGACATTTTCAGCGACTTGGAGGATGGGATTGTTGATATAGGATTTGTTTCTATGCCTTCTAACGGAGCAGTACCTCAATCATTAATCTCTCAATTAATGACTCGTAGCAATTTTAGTACTTTTTGTGCCATCGATCATCCCCTAGGAAAGCTAGATCGGCCACTTAAATCCAGAGACCTGCAGCCTTACCCTTGGATGTTTAATAGCAAGGCTCCAGCAATTACGCCGTATTATCCCCGCCTTAAAGAGAGTCCCGGTTTAATCAAGAAGAAGTTGAAAGTGGTATCCATTGATTCGTTGCATATGGGTAAAGAGCTTGTCATTAATTCTGATTGCTTGTGCCACTGCCCTGATCTTGCAATGGCCGTAGAATTGGTGAAAGGCAAAGTCATAAAACTGGATGTGCTGTCAAAACCAACCAGAGTTGATATCGTAGGCGTGAGACATCTCGAGATCAAGTCTCCCTTGCTAGACCATGTGTTCTCTCTAGCAGCCAAGTGTTTTAGTTAGCATTTTAAAAATTCTAAACAGGTTACCACCGATTTTCTTGTTTTGATCTTTTTGTGTAATTCATGCTGGGTTTTAATTAAATATGTCAAATTTGCAAGCACTAGCAGATTCTTTTTATGACGCTTTTTATTCAAATAGTTGGCGCAACGTTTCAACGTCTATGCTTAGTTTATCTATTGCAGATTCCTATTGCGTTCAAAATATTGTCTGTCAGAAAAGAGTCGAGGCAGGAGAGGATGTTATTGGATATAAAGTTGGTTGCACAAGCATCGCTATTCGTGATCAATTTGGAATTGATGAGCCTATTTCTGGGCGACTCTTCTCACCTCACATTTATAGTGAAGGTATTCAAATCAATCGACAACGCTATGCGAATTGTGCAATAGAACCAGAGATTGTTTTGACTATTGGATCTGATCTTTTTGGGCAAAATCTCCCGGATGAGTCACTGATTGAGGCTATTGAATGTGTCAGTCCAGGCATCGAACTTCATAATTACACGTTCTGGCATGATCCCCCATGCCTACAGGAGCTTATCTGCTCTGGAGGTATTCATGCAGGTCTAATTATGGGAAAAAAAGGTATCACCGCATGAATTGAGTTTTAAAAATGATATTTTTTCTGTATATCAGGATCATAAATTGGTTGCATCTGCACCAGCTCTAGAAATTATGGGAGGGCCTCTCAACTCATTACGATGGTTGGTAAATTCTCTTTCGTCCTTGGGAGAGATTTTAAAAGAAGGGTCTTTGGTAATTCCCGGCTCTCCGACCGAACTAATCAGTGTGACCTATGACTGTGATGTAAAAGTCGTTATACAAAATGTAGGTCGGGTATCAGTGACATTTATATCTTAGACAACCATAGCTCTGCGTGCATGCGCAAAACTATCTCTTAGCTGCAATGGTTAGAAGAGAGAATGATGCTGACCACCATCGATGACAATATTTTGTCCCACTATATAGCGAGCTAGGGGACTGCATAAGAGGGCAGCCATGGGAGCCATATCATCAGCAATTGCAGCGAATCCAGCTGGAATTTTATTATGTGCATTAAAGTGCTCGGCAATAACATCATTATCCATTTCAAGACCAAATGCTTTCGCATAGTGCACAGCATTCTCTTCAGATCCCTCTGTAGCAAACATTCCCGGTAAAATATTATTAATATTTACACCAAACTGTGCTATTTCCCTAGACACACTTGCCGTGTAATTGACTAAAGCTGATCGTGCTGGTCCTGACATTAAGCGCCAAATCATGGGATTTTTTGCAGAGAACGTCGCTATATTTAAAATTCTTCCCCAGCCCTTTTCTTTCATTGAGGGAATGTAGTGCCGCATGATTTCAATTGGTCCAAGCAGCGCCGTCTCGATTGATTCCCTCCACATCTCAGGTGTAACTGTCAGAAAGTCTCCATTTGGATCGGGCGGCTTAATAGTGATAGCTAAAATATCTGGATCGGGGCATGCTGAAAACAATGTCGCCCGACCCTCTTCGGTAGACGAATCAGCAACAATTGGAGTGACCGTATTTCCATATTTTTCTGTGACTTCTTTGGCTGCATTTAGTAGTCTTTCTTCGCGGCGAGCAGATATGTATAGCTCGACACCAGCTTCAGCTAAACGCTCCGCTGTTGCTCGGCCCATTCCTGCGCTACCTCCCGCCATTAACGCTTTTTTTCCAGCAATTTTTAAATCCACAGTATTCTTCCTTTTGTATTTTGATTTCAGACTCTCGATTTTCGAGAAATGAATAATTTATATCATTTTGGTCAATTGTTGTTGAATCTCATCGGCAACACGCCACAATCGATCTTGTCCCCATAGGGCAAGTATCTGTGCTCCGTTTGAATCCAATAGTCTGAAGCTTGGCGTGCCCCATATACCCGCATCCAAAAGAGCTAAACGATTTCTCTCAAGCATCTTTGCACCTTCTGGATCACCAATTCTCTTTTTTGCCTCCTGCCAGCTTAAGCCCGCGTTCTCAACAACTTTCCGAAGACCTCGATTATTATTTGTGTTAATACCTTCTACAAAAGCGCATTGGTAAAAAGCACGTATGAGTTCTAAATGCTTTCCTTGGGTCTCGGCCCAGGGAATTAATGAGCAACAACGCCTTACAGGATCACCAACAGGGTCATAGATCTTTCCAAAAGGTATTCCAGCCGCACGAGCCTCTCGCCCTGTGTCCCAGAAAATGTACTGTCCTTTTATTGTAGTAGTGGGAACTCCTCTCATGACCATTGGAAGAACAAGACGCACCGACAAGTTAACTCCCGTCTCCTCGGCTAAAGCAACTGCCCGATCAAAGGCGATTGCGCTGTAAGGACTTCGAAGTGTTGGAAATATTTCTAAGGTAAGGGATTCTGAATCTTTCAATGGACCTGATACAATCTTTGGTCTTGGAGCAATAAGTTCAGTACTGGGAAGCCGATCCGCGCCCAGCGAAGATAGACGATTCTCAAGATGATATAGCCTATCAATACCCCAGTACCACTCACCTGCATAGTAAAGCATGGCGCCAGAGTAGTGCTTTAGCTCTGCTCGTCGGGCATCACCTCTAGCTACTACCTCTGAAGCCTCTTTGCTAGATGCGAAGCCAAATTTTTTAGAGAGTTTTAATAATTTTTCTTTATCATCTGACCACATCGCATGACTGACCTCTGCCACACAAGAGGTAAAGCTTTGATCGTCCTGGGCGGCGAGTATGGATTGTGCAATGTCTATAACATCCTGCTTGGGAGCCTCTTTACGATCCTCGAAGGACAGGCCATATTTTTCCGCAATCATATATGCGTCGTATCGCGCTAAATTCATCAATAATTCAAATTCTGGCGCATTATCTCCAGGCGGCTTGCTTACAAGATGGCAAGTTAGTTGAATATTATAGCGTGCGGAGAAAGTCTGAAGGATTTGAGCGGTGAGATAACTATACGGATCATCAACGAAATGGAAGTACTCTACGTGATGTGGAAGTTTTTGATCAACCCTTTGTTTTTCATGTTTGATTCTTCTTTTATCTGTGCCTGAATAGCTCACCCAATTGGTCAGCATTTGAGATGCTATCCAACGTTTGTGGGCTGGAGGATCCATTGTAGAGGGCCCTCCTTGCTCTTTAAACTCTGTCATATGTGCTGTCTCCGTTCCCAGGCCAAAAGAGATATCTCAAGCTCTTATTCGCTTAACAGTTCCCAAGTTTGCGTGAAATTTTGAAGAGCATCATTAACTCGCGTTGCTATACCGTCTTTATTTTTGCCATCCTTAATACTCAGATTTACCTTTATCCCTAGTTTCTTATCATCGATTACATCTATGTTAAATGAGATATCAGAGAACGAGGATGTCAGTGCTTTATTAAATGCATCTTCAATAGCTCTCTTTCTAAGATTAGGTTTAAATATTTTCCCAACTGCGGTGACTGGAAGTACATCACAAATTATTACCTCGACTGGCGCTGCAGCTCTTTCACTGACATTTTGACGAGCAAATTCTCTTAATTCATCCACATCGGCTTCCATACCAGCGATCAGTTGCACATATGCAACTGGCACCTCACCGGCGTGAGCATCAGGTCTACCAACAGCTGCGGCGATTTCCACAGCGGAATGACTGGCCAATGCATCTTCTGTTACTAACGGATCAATGTTATGACCACCGCGAATAATTAGGTCTTTCGATCGCCCCACTAACCATAAATAACCTTCTTCATCGATGCGTCCCATATCTCCACTATTGAACCACCCATCACTCCAAACGCCCACGTTAGCATCTTCTTGCTTGTAGCCGGGGAAGGTACTCGCACCCTTATGGAATATGATTCCAACTTGGTTCGGTCCGCAGTCTTTAATTATGTTTCCATTATCATCAGTAATCGCAATTCTGACATTATGGTAGGGAATACGCATGCCCACGGACCCAACTTTTCTATCTCCATAAACGTAGTGGGTGGTAGCTACTGCTATTGTTTCAGTCATTCCATAGCCTTCCATAATATCGGCTCCAGTATTGCGCGCAAAATTATCAATTAAGCTGACCGGCATTGGGGCAGCACCACATCCGCAATTAATGAGGCTAGAGGTGTCGACGTTGGACATAGGTTGATCCAGCAATGTCGCATAAATTGTTGGTACTGCTGCAAAGAATGTCACTTTATACTTGTCGATTAAATGCCAAAAATCATGGATTAACTGTTGATTTCTAAAGCCATTGGGTCCAGCAAGGATAACTTTCCCAGCCCCGATAATGGCGTTAAGACTTGTAACAAAGGCGGCATTAACATGAAATAGTGGGAGGGTGCAAAGGATGATATCGCAATCGGTAAATTCATTTTTCTCTTTACCTCTCGGCCCAGTTATCTGCATTTGACATACATTGAGGACTTGCCTTCGGTGAGTGTGTTGCGCCAACTTTGGCGCTCCTGTGGTTCCTCCGGTATGGAAGTAGGAGGCTATCTCAGTACCTGAGATTGGTCGATCAAAGATTAATCTGTCTGATGGCTGTGCTCGAGTGGCTTGATCCCAACTGCTAAAGTAATCATCTTGAGAATCCCCGATGACGATAATCTGCTGAATATCAGAAGCAATAGATTTAGCTTTCATTGCTTTATTCCATAAATCCTCCCCACCTGGTTGTCTTGGAGCTAGGGTGACGAGAATTTTTGCATTGGCAGCTTTAGCAATGCTAGCAATATGCTCAACCTCTAAGTATGGATTAATCGGAGCCGCAATTCCGGCAAGTTGCGCTCCCCATAAGCCAAAAAGAAATTGTGGGACATTAGGAAGAAGAAAAATTACTGATTGATCTGGCCGTAATCCGAGGGAGTGAAACATGTTTGCCGCTCGATAGACTTCTTCTTGATACTCTTTATATGTCCAATTGATAGGGACATCTGACACGCTGCCATTTGGCAAGAAGCTAATTGCAGTCGCTTTAGGGAATGCTTGGCTGGCTAGCATCAACGCTTCGTTGGGTGATTGACATGGAAAACGCTCATCTGCATTTATTTGCTCGATTTTTTCAATGTCTCTGATATCGCGAATTGTCTCCGGATCACTACTAAAGCGTTTTATAAATTTACTGCGAAGTAAAGTTCGATCCATGATTCTATCTTTTGGTTCTGAGGTATTTATCATAATTATTGTCTGTCTGTGATACAAATAAAAAGATTACTGGTAGCCAATCGAGACGAAATTGCTCGTCGGGTCATGCGTTCCGCAAGCAACATGGGAATTCATACCGTTGCTATTTATTCTGATGCAGGTCTGATCTGGATTGGTCCCCTCCTGAGGCCATCTCCACTATGGGTGACAAACTGGCGGCGAAGAACCTGATGGACCTCGAGTTGAGGGAGCAGTGTTATCAGGTTGGGCGGCGGCGGAAGCGCTTCTTTGTTATTTATAAATAATATTTTGTTGTTATTAATTCTATTAATTTTATTAATTCATTATGTATACTCCAGTTATGATCAATTAAGAGGATTAGCTCATGGAAAAAACTGAAAGAGACCTGCGTATCCAATTAGCTGCGTGTTACCGTATCTTCGATTACATGGGTTGGAGTGAAATGATCTTCAATCATATTACAGTCAAAATCCCTGGAGATGAGCACCATTTTTTAATAAACCCCTATGGGCTGCACTACAGTGAGGTCACTGCATCCAATTTAGTCAAGGTTGATATCGACGGAAATATTGTTGAAGAAACAGATTATGCAGTCAATCCAGCGGGTATTGTCATTCATACGGCGATTCATGCTGCTCGGCCCGAGATTCATTGTATCGCTCACACTCATACGAGTGCTGGCATGGCTGTCGCGTGCTCAGAAAAGGGGCTTCGAAACGATAACTTCTATTCTGCCATACTGCACAATCATATCGCTTACCATGACTTCGA
>CACJVE010000005.1 GCA_902596775.1 uncultured SAR92 cluster bacterium | reverse complement strand
AGAGTAAATGTTTTTTCGGTATTTCAGTTGATGCAGTTAGCAATAATACATATGCAAAAATTAGGACGTGGAAAAATTATCAATATAGCTTCAGTCGCTGGATTGCGAGAGAGCATGAACTCAAGTGCTTATAACACCTCAAAACATGCAGTAGTAGGACTGACTAAATGCGTTGCGTTGGAGAATGCTAAAAACGGTATTAATGTAAATGCAATTTGCCCGGGGATTGTTGAGACAGATCTTATTCAAGGTGTAGAGGATAAAATGAAAGCTGCTGGGATGCCGGCTGAGGAGTTTCGAGAACGTATTATCTCTCAGATTCCTATCGGGCGAATGCTCAAGCCAGAGGAAATAGCGAATATTGCTTTCTTTCTAGCCAGTAGTGATTCGGATGGTATGAATGGTCAGACTATTGTTATTTAAATTAAACATTATTTAGTCGTTTTAGACAGAGAGAAAAAGTGACAATTAAAAATAAAAATTTAAATTCGCCATTTCAAAAGCTTTTAATTGCAGATGTAGGTGGAACTGTATCAACAGGTTATGTTGGTAAACTCTTTGCGGATTATGGCGCAAGAGTTGTTAATCTTGAGCCGGAAGATGGTTTTGTAACCCGAAAAATAGAGCCATTTTTGCCGAATGGGAATAGTGCAATGCACGGGTACCTGAATGCTAATAAAGAAAGTGTGATTGTTCGAGATTCGCTGTTAAGTCACCCAACGATTTTACAAGCAGACCTGGTATTAATAGATCTTGATACTTTAGATTCTTCATTGTCATTGGAGGATTTTGATTCGAATACTTGTGTGATTAGTTGGTTTGGATTAGATGGACCATATTCGCAATATGAAGGATCAAATGAGGCCATTTTCGCATTGACGGGTATTATGAAAATGATTGGTGAAGTAGATCAGTCACCTACTATTCCTCGAGGTTTTCATCCACAAATACTGGGCGGGGTGAGTGCATTTAATGGTGCTTTAAGCTTTCTTATTGCTAAATCAGAGGATTCAAAAAGAGGAATCAAAACATCGAACTTTAGGATCGATGCATCGATTTTCGAAGCAAATATGTATTTGACAGAACTTGGCGCTCTTACGTGTTACAACAATGTGCCAGAACTTGGACGCATGGGTATCAATCGTTTTTTTCCAACTTACCCTCTAGGTATCTGGCCATGTAAGAATGGTTGGTTGGGCGTGACGGTATTGAGTCCCGCGCAATGGCAGGCGTTCTGTGAATTACTTGGATTACAGGATCTCGCTGCGATTGAACGATATGGCAGCAGTGCTAAAAGGTTAGAAGATGTTGATATTATAGAACCAAGAATTCTAGAAGCGTTGACAAATCATTGTGCCGAAGATCTTTTTTATAAAGGGCAAAAAATGCGAATTCCACTTGCGCGAGTTCCTACCATGGCTGAAGTATTTGACGTTGATCAATACATTCACCGAAAAGCATTTAGTACGATTACTGATGGTAAATTTAGTTTTAAAGCACCATCTCAACCAGTTAGGCTTTTCGATACGCCACCAAAATTTGGCGGCACGGTTGCTGAATTAGGGGCTCATACCTCAGACTGGAAATATTTAAAAAGTAACGAGCTCAGAAATAAAGAGGACACTTCTATTAAGCCATCAGAATTACCACTCAACGGTTTGACAATTATCGATCTTGGAATGGGGTGGGCAGGACCGCTCGCAGCGAGAAACCTAGCTGATTTGGGGGCGACTGTTATAAAAGTAGAGGGATGTGTCCGATTTGATTGGTTTCGAAATTGGGAGGCAAGCCAGGAGTGGATTGATGATGATGGGGCCGAAAAAGCTATTAATTTTATTTATGTTAACCGAAACAAACTGGATGTCACTCTCGATTTTGAGCAACAGGCTGGTAGAGAGTTATTGCTTAAGCTGATTGGAGAGGCTGATGCGGTTATTGAAAATTATTCTGGTGGAGTTTTGCCTAAACTCAAACTTGAGTATGAGTCACTAAAGAAGGTTAATCCAGAACTTGTAATGGTATCAATGCCCGCTTTTGGAAGCACAGGGCCTTGGTCCGCTTTCAGGGCTTATGGATCAACAGTTGAACAAGCAGCAGGATTGCCTCATCTCCAAGGCAGTGAGGATCAGCCCCCAACCATGCTTCATGTTGCTTTTGGTGATGCAATAGCAGGTCTTTATGGAAGTTCGGCATTACTGACAGCTCTATTCCATAAGAAAAATACAGGACAAGGTCAATTTGTTGACCTGAGCCAGGCTGAATGCTTACTTCCGTCAGCAATTCATGGAGTATTGCATCAATCGGTTACGGGCGAATCGCCAAAAAGGCAAGGGAATAAACGTTCTGAATATTTCATTCATAGTCTATTTCCTTGTAAAGGCGTTGATAAATGGTTACTTATCCAAATAGATTCTGAAAGTGACTGGGAAAAAGCAATAAACCAAATACCCGAATTAAAATTAGCAAAGCCTATGATGACTGATGAGGTTGGCGCAGAAGCGAGTAATGTTGAGAGAATTTTATGGGGTTGGACAAAGGAACAAGATGCAAGGTCATTAATGGATGCATTGCGATCGATTGGTATAAAAGCGACAGTTTTGAACGCGATTTCGGATTTGATGAGTGATCCACAATTATTGGCCAGGGGTTATATGCAAATGGTAGAACGAGTATTTGTCGGCTCTCAACCTCATCCCAGCTCTCCATGGAGAATTGCAAAGACTCCACTGCCTATTACACGTTCTGCACCGACATTAGGCCAACATAATAAAGAAGTTTTAGGTGGGATATTAGGACTATCCGATGATGCGTTAGGGTCACTTGAGGAAAATGGCATAATTGGGACTAAGCCTAAGCTTGCTTACTCGAAATAAAAGTTAATTTGGAGAATGATTTGAAATCATCAGGAATATTAATTGCAAACCGAGGGGAAATATCTGTAAGGATTGCCAGAGCTGCAGCAGATCTGGGGATTCGGTCGGTCTCTATTTATTCTGAGGATGATAAGAATAGTCTGCATACTAAAATATCTAATGAGGCAGCTCTTATACCTGGAATGGGGGCAAAGGCGTATCTCGATATTGATTCAATTATGCTTACAGCAAAAAAAATGGGATGCGATATGTTGCATCCTGGATATGGATTTTTATCTGAGAGAGCAGATTTTGCGGAACGCTGCGAAATTGAGGGTATTACGTTTGTTGGTCCAAATGTCGAACATTTAAGACTATTTGGAGATAAAGGAGAAGCCAGAAGCGCAGCCATAGAAGCGGGGGTGCCTGTTTTAAAAGGTATTAATCGTGGCGTTACATTGAGCGAAGCTCAAGAATTTTTTAAATCTATAAAGGGAAGTGTCATCATTAAAGCAGTCGCAGGTGGTGGTGGCCGGGGAACGCGTATTGTTAAAAGTAAAAAAGATTTAGAGAGCGCCTTTGTTCGATGTGAATCTGAAGCTAAAGCAGCTTTTGGCATTGGAGATCTTTATATTGAAGAATTTATGAACTGTGCTCGTCATATTGAGGTTCAGATTATTGGTGACACTGGGGGCAATGTAATCCACCTTGGCGAACGTGAATGTTCGGCACAGCGCAGAAATCAGAAAGTCATAGAGATAGCACCGGCGCCAAATTTTTCACCAGTTCTTCGTGAAAAGATTCTTAAATCTGCTGTTGCTTTTGCTCAACAACAAAAGTACCAAAGTCTTGGAACTTTCGAATTTTTAGTGGATGGAAATGAGCCGAGTTCTAAATTTGTTTTTATTGAAGCTAATGCGCGTCTGCAGGTTGAACACACAGTCACTGAAGAAGTTACTGGTATTGACCTCGTGGCTAGTCAGATAAAGGTTGCTTTGGGTGGCTCATTGTCAGAAATTGGATTGGATTTGGATAATGCGATCAATCCAAAAGGTTTCGCGATTCAGGCTCGAGTTAATCTTGAGACAATTAAACCAGATGGCAGTGTAATGCCAAGTGCAGGAGTTTTGACTTCCTATGATGTACCCACCGGTCCAGGTGTTCGTACTGACGGATTTGGTTACGTCGGTTATGAAACTAGCAGTGCTTACGACTCTCTTCTTGCTAAAGTTATTGTTCATTCAAAGACCGCAAATTTTCAAGAGGCGTCATTAAAATCTATAAGAGCGTTATCAGAATTTCGTCTAGAGGGTGTAAGAAGCAATATTTCATTTTTAAAAAATATACTTGCACATGACAGTTTTGTTGGTGGAGATGTCCATACTCGATGGGTTGATGAGAATTTAGAAACTCTTACAAGTGATTGGCAGGGTCCCAACTTATTTGTTGATAGCACTTTAAAAAATGCCAATCGGCAAGGTTTTGCTGGTGCCCGAGTAAATTCATCAGATCCTCTGGCTTTATTCAGTCAAGCGGTCCAAAACACTGAAAATTCTGAAGATATTAACTCTCAGATTGAGACACCAGTAGGTCATTTTGCGATAAAGTCCCCAATTCAAGGGACAATCGTCGCCATTGATGTTGCCTCAGGAGACAGTGTCAGAGCAGGAGAGCCTGTAGTTGTCGTAGAGGCGATGAAAATGGAACATTTAGTATCTGCTGATTGTGATGGCATTGTTGGCGAGATATTTATGGAGGTTGGTGATGTTGTAAAAGAGGGATTTTCTATTTTATTCATCAAGGAAGGCAAGACGTCAACGGGCGCTAAAGTGAAGGAGGAAGTGTTTGATCCAGATTTCATTCGGCAGGATCTCCAAGAAAACATAGATCGTCATGCGTTTACGCTTGATGAAAATAGAAAGGACGCCGTTGCTAAACGAGTGGCTCGTGGGGGTCGTATGCCTCGAGAAAATATTGCCGAATTAATGGACGAAGGATCGTTTAAAGAATATTGGCCATTAGTTGTAGCCAGACAGCACCAGCGACATGATATGGAGACATTAAGAAAGAAAACCCCTGCCGATGGTGTAATTGCTGGAACCGGTACTATTAACGCGGAGCTATTTGGTGACGAGGCTTCTTCAGCGATGTTAATTCATTATGATTATTCGGTTTTAGCTGGAACACAGGGTGGCCGAGGGCATTACAAACAAGATCGTATGTTTGAGCTTGCTCTGCGATTCAAACTCCCGTTGGTGTTATTTAGCGAGGGTGGTGGTGGAAGACCAGGGGAGGACAATTTGGGTCCATGGGTATCGTTTGACACAACTACATTCACGCAGTTTTCAAAATTATCGGGTGCAGTACCTATGGTGGGTATTAATCATGGTAGGTGTTTTGCCGGTAATACAGTGTTACTGGCTAGTTGTGATGTGATTATAGCAACAAAGGATTCTACTATTGGTATGGGTGGGCCTGCGATGATTGAAGGTGGCGGATTAGGGATTTATGCTCCTGAGGAAGTAGGACCTATGTCTTTTCAAGTCCCAAACGGTGTCGTTGACATATTGGTTGAAGACGAAGCAGAAGCAGTGAAGGTTGCAAAGAAATATCTATCTTATTTTCAAGGCTCTATTGATAGTTGGGAAACGCCAGATCAAAGAATGCTAAGGCATGTAATACCCGAAAATCGTCTCCGGCTTTATGATATGCGAGATGTTATATCGACCATAGCAGATGCTGACTCAGTGTTAGAAGTTAGAGAAAAATTTGGCGTTGGCATTATCACATCATTTATTAGAATCGAAGGTAAACCAATGGGAGTTATCGCAAATAATCCTCATCATCTTGCTGGCGCCATTGACTCAGACGGCGCCGATAAAGGTGCCAGATTTTTGAAGCTTTGTGATGCTTTTGATATTCCAATCTTAAGTCTTATGGACTGTCCAGGTTTGATGGTAGGACCTGAGGTTGAGGCGACCGCACTTGTGCGCCATTCTGCGAGGATGTTCAATACGGGGGCAAATTTGACGACTCCATTATTCGGAGTAGTCGTAAGAAAAGCCTATGGTTTGGGTATCCAAGCTATGTGCGGAGGCAGCTCTTTCGTGGCTTTATCGATGGTTGCCTGGCCTACTGCTGAATTTGCGGCGATGAATATTGAAGGTGCGGTAAAGTTAGGTTTTCGCAAAGAACTTATGAATATAGAGGATCCTGATGAAAAGCTCAGGATTTTTAATGAAAAAGTTCAAGAGCAATATGAGTCTGCTAAAGCTATAAATGCCGCTACAGGCGGTGGTTTAGACGATGTTATTGATCCAGCTGACACGAGGTCTTGGATTGCTCAAGGGTTAAAACGATTGCCTCCTACCCCAATTCGAGACGGAAAGAAACACGCTTATATTGATACATGGTAATAATTGTTACATCCTACATTAAGCTATACTCTGCTGTAACATTAAGAGTTAATTATTTAAGAAAGCCACATGAATAAATTCACTGCTCAAAAAAGCAATGCAGATGATGCCCGTCGGAATATTCCCTCTGTTGATGCTGTTATTAATAAGTCTGGAAACCTTATTGATCGATGGGGACACCAAAGAGTTACTTTAGTTACTCGTAATATACTTAATGATGTCAGAACAAAGCTTGTTTTAGATAATAGCGATTTAGTTAGTGTTGAATTTCTTGTTGAAGAAGTTGAGCGAACTCTCAATGCTGCTGATAAATCCTCATTTAAGGAGATAATTAATCTAACTGGAACCGTGCTTCATACCAATTTTGGCCGCGCTGTGCTCCCAAGAGAAGCAATAGATGCAATTAATCGAGTCGCGGAGTCACCGACTAATTTAGAATATGATTTAAGCAATGCTGGCAGGGGCGAGCGAGATGATCATGTTGAGCAACTGGTGTGTGAGCTAGTTGGAAGTGAAGCTGCGACTATTGTAAATAACAATGCAGCAGCTTTGTTACTCGTGCTTAATACTTTAGCTGAAAATGGTGAAATTCCAGTTTCTCGGGGTGAACTGGTTGAAATAGGTGGATCATTTCGAATTCCTGACATAATGCAGCGGTCTGGTTGCTCACTAGTTGAAATAGGTGCCACGAACAGGACACATTTGAAGGACTACTCTCAAGCGATCAATTCCCGAACTTCTTTATTAATGAAGGTACACACAAGTAACTTTAAAATAGAAGGTTTCACGGCAGAGGTTAAAGAGAAAGAGTTAGCGCAATTAGCTAAAAAAGAGGGAATTCCTTTTGTGTGTGATGTAGGCAGTGGAAATATAATTGATTTGTCTCAGTATGGACTTCCCAAGGAGTCAATGGTTGGTGATGCCATTCAAAACGGCGCAGATGTAGTCACTTTTAGTGGAGATAAACTCCTTGGCGGGCCACAAAGTGGAATTATCGCAGGTAGGAAAGATCTGATTGATCGAATTCGCTGCAACCCATTAAAAAGGGCACTAAGGCCTGACAAAATAACGTTAGCTGCTTTGAGTGAGGTGCTTAAATTATATCGATCTCCAGAAAAATTAGTTGACGCATTACCTACTTTGAGATTCTTGGTAAGAAATGTTGATGAGATTATGCAGCAGGCAGACTCCATTAAAATTATTATTGAAAAGTTATTGCCACCAATTTACTCGGTTAAAACAGAGTCTTGCTTGAGCCAAATAGGCAGTGGCGCTTTGCCAATCGAAAATATTCCAAGCTTTGGTATTGCCATCACTGCAAAAAAAGACTCCGATTTGCGTGCTTTATTGAAAGCTCTTCGATTGTTGCCAAGACCAGTAATTGGCCGATTAAATGACAAGAAATTATTATTGGATTTAAGATGCCTCGATTGCGAGGACCATTTTATAAATCAAATCAAGAAAATACGAGATCTGCTGGAGTGATTGTAGCTACCGCAGGTCATGTTGATCATGGAAAGACCTCTCTAATAAAACAGCTGACCGGTGTAGACACAGATACCTTGAAGGAAGAAAAACAGCGCGGTCTTTCGATCAATCTTGGTTATGCTTACCTAGCTAACGATAACAAAAGTATCGGCTTTATTGATGTGCCTGGCCACCGCCGTTTTATTAACACTATGATATCTGGTGTTAGCAGCATTAATTTAGCACTGGTAGCAGTTGCAGCTAATGAAGGTTTAAAACCTCAGACTATCGAGCACTTAGAAATTCTGCGCTTACTTGATATCAAGCGTTACTTGATAGTACTGACCCACATAGATAAAACCGATACCACTCAGCGCAAATTAGTAGCAAAACAAGTGCAAAAAGCTATTGGCTTGGGAACGCCAGTTTTTGAAGTGGACAACATGAAGGGCACTGGGATTGATAGGTTAAGGGATTATCTTTTAACTGTTGCTGAAGAATATTCTTCCAACTCTAAAAATGGATACTTTAGATTATCTATTGACCGGACTTTCCTATTGAAAGGCGTAGGCTTAACAGTGACTGGAACCGTGATGTCTGGGAGAGTGTCTGAAGGTGAAAATTTAGTTTTATTGCCACATAAGAAAAATGTGAGGGTACGAGAAATATATTCTCAAAATGAAAAATCTCGAGTAAGTCAGATTGGAGAACGTTGTGCATTACAAATCTCAGGTATAGAGAAGAAAGACATATCAAGAGGAGATTGGCTTCATGGTCGGTTTGATATTCTCAATTCAAATCGAATTAATGTTAGGCTTGAGATATCCAGTTATTTGAATTTCACAGTGAAACATTTATGTCCTGTGAAACTTTATATCGGAGCCAAACTAATAAGTGCCAAGCTTTATTTGTTGGCGCGAAAAACAGATGGATTTTCTCTTGCTGCAGGATCTCGAGTATATGCCCAAATTATTATCGAAGGAGAAGTTAGTTGCTGTAAAGGAGACAAATTCGTTCTTCGTGATGATAGTGAACTAGTTACTTTGGGAGGTGGATCTGTTTTAGAACCATGGGCTGAATATGACCCTGTTTTTGCTGAAAATAAAAGAAGGTACTTGGAAGCGTTAGAATTACCAACGCCGTTACAAACTTTAACAAGACTCGCAATTGAAGGTAAATGTTTAGTCAACCTTACGCATTTCGAGTTGTTGCAAAATCTTAATAAAAATGATTTAGAAACGATTCTCAAAGACGAGAAATTAAAGAAAAAAATCAGACTTTTCTCGGATGCTAATCATACTTATTTGGTTTCACGAGAAAATTGGGATCAATGCAGGCATAACATAATAAATTGCATAAAAGACTACCACAAGAGTCATCCAGATTTGCCAGGTGCGGATATGGATCGATTGCTTGTTGATCTTAATAAGGTTCCTGACAAAGTGTTGATAACAACTATTGTTAATGAATTAAAAGATGAAAAAGTATTGATTCAAACCAATGGTTACATAGGTATTCCAGGTTTTGTTCCAATCCTATTAGAGACAGAGTCGGCCGCGTGGCAAATCGTTGAGCAAGCAATGAGAGCGTACGACCAGCAGATACCCACATTTTCCAATATTCAGGACGATTTGTCTCTTGAAAAGATGGCAGTTGACCTAGTATTAAAAAAAGCACTCAAGGAAGGGAGAGTTTATAAGCTTGGAGGCAATAGAGTCGTTTTGCCCGACTTACTGGTTCAATTTGCTGACAAAATCAAACAACTTGTGGCAAGAAAACCTCGTTTTCTTGTTTCTGAAGTTAAGAGCGTATTGGGGTTAGGCCGCAATTCTTGTATTGATCTTATGGAGTACTTTGATCAGATAGGTTTTACCCGAAGGATTGGATCTGAAAGAGTGATTAACGATTCAGAAGTAATAAACAGATACCGTAAAATAAAATAATGAATGGAAGAGAGACACCTCCGGTGGGGTGCCTGGTCTTCAAAACCAGTGAGGTGCTATTTTAGTGCCTGGTGGGTTCGACTCCTACCTCTTCCGCCATTAGTTAAAGAGCAATAGTAAAAACTGAGGATAAATATATGGATACGAATTTGTTGAACAAAGAATTACTGACAGTAATCGAGTCATTCCCAGACCAAGATCTCTGGACAGATTTAAAGAGAACGAGGTCTCGTGCTTCCGAGATGAGAGAGAAGATTATGGGTAAGTTACCTGAGATAAAAGGTGTTAATTCTTTCGACCAATTGATATCTCGTGAAACTGAGACAGATGTTCTGGTGCGAGTCTATAGTCCTGAAAGCCAGACTGAGGTTTTACCAGCACTTCTTTGGATTCACGGAGGTGGTTATTGTTTTGGTAGCATGGAAAGTGATGATTATGTTGTTCGTGAAATGGTCAAATCTGTAGGGTGTGTGATTGTGTCAGTAGACTATAGACTCGCTCCTGAATATCCATTTCCTGCAGGATTAGACGATTGTATGGTGGCATTAAAGTGGCTCGTATCGAATACGGATAGGCTTTCAGTGGATCCTGACCGATTGTCTATTGGTGGTATAAGTGCGGGCGGTGGATTGGCTGCAGGTTTAGCCTTGCTAGTTAGAGATTCGACCGAAATTAATCTAGTTTTCCAATATCTACTCTGTCCAATGATTGATGATCGATGCGTTACGTCCTCTAGCTCGATGATTCTCGATAAAAGAATATGGAATCGTCACTCGAATTTAATGGGTTGGAAGTGTTATCTCGGGGAAAATCAAATATCTGAAGATGTGTCTCAATACGCGGCGGCGAGTCGAGCAAAAAATCTGAGTGGCCTTCCATCAACCTATATCGCGGTAGGGTCGGTTGATGCCTTTGTTGATGAAGATTGTGAGTACGCGAGGAGATTGCAAGATAGTGGTGTTAAGGTTCAGCTAGAAATTTTTGATGGTGGATTCCATGGATTTGAGTATTTAGGAAGGAAAACCAAAATAGCTAAAATAGCGCGAGACACTCACTATAAAGCGTTAACTGAAGCCTTGTTTAACTAATTGATTAAATTAATTATTAGGGTTTAACATCTTTTTTAAAAGATAGAATGAGAACACTTAATTTAGACTATTGACTGTCAGACAATTTTCACCGATATAATGGTTGTATGAAATTATCACGAATTTTAACTTTTCTTTTCTTCCTTGCATTTTTTTTAAAGGCTTATGCAAAAGAAGTTTTTATTGAACCGGGTCCAAATGCTCAGGAAAAACTCCAGGAGGCGATGATTCTAATGGAAACGGGAGATACGCTTGTTATTAAGTCAGGAGTATATGTGCTTGAAGATAGTCTCTCTCTCGACGTTGACAAAGTTATAGTGAGAGGAGAGGGAATGGATAAAACTATTCTTGACTTCCATGACCAAAAATCTGGCGCACAGGGTCTCTTAGTAACTTCCGATGCGGTTACTTTAAAAGATTTTGCAATCTTAAATGCTAAAGGTGATGCATTGAAGGTAATTGGTGCAAAAGGAATCAGCATGATTGGACTAAAAACTGAGTGGACGGGAGGGCCAAAGAGCACAAATGGAGCTTACGGCTTCTATCCTGTCGAATCAGAAAATGTGCTAATCGATAAATGTGTTGCTATAGGCGCATCAGATGCTGGAATATATGTTGGCCAGTCAAAAAATATAATCGTCCGAAACAGCATTGCTCAATATAATGTCGCAGGAATAGAAATCGAAAATTCTTACTATGCAGATGTCTATGGGAACTTAGCTTCCCATAACACGGCGGGGATTCTTATCTTTGATCTTCCTGATCTACCTCAGCAAGGAGGACATCATGTCAGGGTTTTTGATAATGAATCTATAGATAATGATACCGACAATTTTGCTCCTGAGGGCAACATCGTTGGAGAGGTACCAAGAGGGAGTGGCATCATAGTCATGGCAAATTCAGATGTTGAGATTTTCAGTAATGTTATAAGTGGAAATGGAACAGTAAACCTGTCAATTGTCTCTTATGGTGATGATACGGAAGATTCAAATTATTATCCTCACCCAAAGCGAATACAAGTTCACGGCAATAGTTTTGGCCCTAGCGGATTTAATCCTGATTTAGGCACTGGTGATTTAGCTAAGGTGTTGTTTGAAGTCAGTGATGGTGAAATGACAGATATTTTTTGGGATGGTGTTGTTCCCTTTTCCCAAATGTTTTTTGGTCAGCCAGAGAATGAGCGGTTAGTGGTGAACGAAGACAACGGTACAGATTTTCTGGCAATCAAGCCCATTAAATATTTGTTAGGGTTTTCGGCTCCAATTAACAAAGATCTCCACCAGTTCAAAGGAATCATTAATCCTTTACCGCCCGTCCAGATTGAACCATTTTGAATGAGATGAAGATTTTATTTTTATTTGTCTTTCTTGTTATAAGCACTAATGTATATGCTGTTAATGAAGAATCAATATTAGCAGATTCATTTCCTGACAAACTGTCCGATTTTGGTTTCTTTTTAGATAATAATGCTCAAACACCACATGAAAAAGTGCTACCTTATGAGTTAATTTCCTCTTTATTTTCTGATTACTCTTATAAACAAAGATGGCTTTATGTTCCGCAAAATAAGTTTGCTCGATATGTTGAGGATCAAGTTTTTGAGTTTCCTGTTGGTTCTGCACTAATAAAGACATTTTATTATCCAATAGATGAGCGAGACCAGAGTCAGGGTAAACAGCTGCTTGAAACCCGTGTTTTATTGAACAAGTCCGGCGGATGGAAGGCGGTGTCTTACGTATGGAATACGGAACAAAATGAAGCGGTTAAAAAAATTGCTGGTAAATCTATTAATGTTAACTGGATAGATTTTGAGGGTGAATTAAAAGAGGTACGTTACAGAGTACCGAATGTTAATCAGTGCAAAGAATGTCATGCTTTAGCTGATGAGATTATTCCGATTGGCCCTAAGGCTCGAAATATCAATAAAGATATTGATTTTACAGAAGGGAGATATAATCAATTAGCTTATTGGATGCAAAAAGAGATAATCTCAGAGGTGCCAAACAATTTAATCTCACCAGTTGACTGGTCTGACAACTCAAAACACATAGATGACAGGGCGAGATCTTACTTAGATATCAATTGTGGACATTGCCACTCTCCATTAGGGAATGCGAATTCAACTGGTCTGTATCTACATTTAAATGAAACTCGAAATACACAGTTGGGAATGTACAAAAAACCAGTTGCTACTGGAAGAGGCAGTGGCGGTCTAAAATATTCTATAGTACCAGGTAGTGCAGATAAGTCGATTTTAGTTCATCGGATGGAATCAATGGATCCTGGAGTTATGATGCCTGAATCAGGAAGATCATTGACTCACAAAGAGGCTGTTCAAATGGTTAGAGATTGGATCGACGATATGGCAAACAGCAGGCGCTACTGACATGATGAACAATAAGATTCCACCACCTATAGTCACCTTAATTTGTGCCCTTATAATTTATTTTTCCTCATTATTCTTTCCTAGTTATACTTTTCCACTATTCAATGCTCTGAGTATCTTGATCCTAGGGTCGGGCCTTTTATTAATATTTTTCGCCGTAAAGTCGTTTAAGAAAGCGCAAACAACGATAAATCCATTACAACCTGATTTAGCTTCGTTTTTGGTGACAGAAGGCGTTTTTAAATACTCAAGAAATCCTATGTATCTCGGAATGTTATTCATTTTAATTTTTATATCGCTCAGATTTAACTTAATTGGTGGAAGTTTGGTAGCCCTTGGCTTTGTAATTTACATCACAAAATATCAGATTGTCCCAGAAGAGATTGCCATGGTGAAATTGTTTAACGATAAATTTATTGCTTATAAAAGCCGAGTTAGAAGATGGCTTTGAAAACTAAGACCTATTCTCACCATGATTGAAGTCATTGATCATTTGATCATTGCAGTTAAAAATCTTGAGGTTGCAGAAAATAATTTCATAAAACTACTTGGATTTAACCCTGTCTGGCAAGGTTCACATGAGGACCTCGGCACTTCAAATTCTATTTTTTTATTACGCAATACATACCTTGAATTATTGACTGCTAACGGAGAGGGAGCTGGAGCTGAATTAGTTAAAAATTTCTTAAAAAAACATGGCGAAGGATTGATGGGGATCGCCTATGGCGCAAAAGATCTATATTCGACTAGCGCTAATCTCTCTAGCAAAGGGTTTTCTCTGCCAAGCATTAAAAAAGGAGTAGGCCACTGCAATGAAACTGGATCTCAAAGAAAATGGATTACTCAATTATTACCTTTTGAGCTAACTCGAGGTATTTTCACATTTCTTATAGAGCATAAGGAGGGTGTCTTACCTCAATCTAAAGAGTGTTCGCCTTCAGTAGTAAATAGATTAGATCATGTTGTTATTAATACAAGTGATGTAGATGCTGTTATCAAGGTCTATCGGGATGCCTTTGGAATAAGGTTGGCGCTCGATAAGTTCGTCGAACATTGGAAGAGAAGGATGCTGTTTTTTCGGTTAAATAAAACAACTATTGAAGTTATTGAATCAAGTGATCAAGAAAAATCAATGGATTATTTGTGGGGTATCGCATTGGAGGTTGAGTCTTTGTCTGATGCACATGATAGACTTTCCGGAATTGGTGTAGAGTTGAGCAGCATTAAACCTGGCTTGAAAGAAAACACTGTTGTATGTACCGTAAAGTCTCCTAATCACAATATCCCTATGCTGTTAATCGAATATTTAAACGCATAACCCACCTCAGGATTTAGACATTATGACGCGTGTAAGCAAACAACAAATTCCTGAATGTTTTTGGGCAAATCGACCTATACTTCTTCAATGGTTAGGTAAAGCGATCTTAACAGTATTTGATTGGAGGGTATGTGGCTCGATCAGTGAGGAATACAATAATAAACGTTTGGTTGCGATAGTTGCGCCACACACCTCAAATTGGGACGGAATCTTCGGTGTTGCCGCAGTAGCAGGACTCGATGCGCGAATTACGTTTATCGGCAAGCATACAGTTTTTAGATTTGGGTTAGGAAAATTTTTAAGTTACATGGGCGGTATACCGGTCGACCGATCAAAACCAGGGGGGATCATTAAAAATGCAATTGATCAGATAAGAGGCATTGATGGAGCCATAATTGCCCTATCACCTGAGGGGACTCGATCAAAAGTGAAAGAGTGGAAGACAGGATTCTTGCGATTAGCTGCGGATTTAAACGCTGATATTATTCCGATGTCTTTAGATTTTAAAAAGAGAGAGATTCTATTCGGTAAGGTTTTTGTGCCTACAGGGAATAGTGAGAAAGATATTCAAGCTCTCAAGGATTACTACAGTGCTTTTACTGCAAAGAGACCAGAAAATTATTAAACATTAATATTATTTAGCATTTATATGCACTGAAAATCTAACGAGTTTGAGAGCGGCATATGAAAGAAGCAACAGAATTCGAGCAGAAAGTTTGGAATGCATTAAAGGCTATTCCGTATGGTGAAACTCGGTCTTACAAGCAAATTGCAATTTCAATAGGATATCCATCCGCCTTTAGAGCAGTAGCAAATGCCTGTGGGAAAAATCCTTTGCCCATTGAAGTTCCCTGCCACAGGGCGATCAGATCGGACGGAACTATAGGCGGTTACAGCGGAGTGGGTGGTATTAAAACAAAAAAGCTACTGTTACAAAAAGAAGGGAGTAAATTTTTTGAAGGAGCAAAGGCTAATTAATATTAAGAGCTTACCTGAAAGAAATTACATATTAATTCTTTTAGTTACATTAGGTATCTTTTTAAGATTTTTTAATCTTGGAGTTATACCCGGCCCAGCCTTTGATGAGGTTTATTATCCAGTATTTGCGCTTGATTTTTTATCGGGTAAGGATTATTTTTCTGTACATCCCCCAGTTGGAGTTTATCTAACTTCAATCAGCATTTATCTTTATTCAGTATTACCTTGGACTGATTCGCTTATATCAACAGGGTTTGAAATAGAAAATTTGAGTTCAATCAGCTATCGTTGGCTTCCAGCGGTGGTTGGCTCCTCTCTTACATATATCGCTTATTTGGTGTGTTTGCAGATCCATTCGAATAAGAATTTTGCCCTTTTGGTAGCATTTTATTTTTGCGTCGATGGTTCCATGCTTGTGGATTCACGATTTGGGCTAATAAATATTTACCTAGTATTTTTTGGTTTTTTAGGTCTGCTATTTTTTCTGCGAATGATTAAAGCTACTGGCAACTCATGGCATCTATTGCTCTCCTCATTGTGTTTAGGTTTAGCAATAGCAGTCAAATGGAATGGTTTGGGATTTTTGGCAGTGGCTGTTTGCTTTATGTTGTTTTTGAGCTTTACTAGATTAAGAGGTTATAAATTTACAACTGAAGAAGTGATAGGAGAATACTCTCAGAGAAAAGCTTTGATCCCACTTATAGCCTTAACCACACTTGTGTATTTTGCAGCTTGGGGGCCCTACTTTTCGAAGGTCGGCGAAATGGATTATTTGAATAAACACTCCCAATTATTATCTTTCCATGCAGAAAACACAGACGAAAAAACACATCCTTATGAATCTAGATGGTTTACCTGGCCGTTGGTGGTAAGACCTATGGGTTACTATTTTAAATCAGCAGAGAATTCAGTGATTGAACTGGACGAAAAAACCGTTTTCACTTCCGTTCACTTACTTCCAAATCCAGTCTTATATTGGTGTTCATTTGTTGCAGTGATTATTCTTGGGGGAAGATTAATGCTTTCGACTGCAAAACTGATAGACAGTAAATTAATTGATTCTAATTATCTTTTTATGTTTTTTGTCACCCTTGGATATTTAGGAAATTTTCTTCCATGGAGCTTAGTTTCAAGATCAACCTTTATTTATCATTATCAGCCATCTTCAGGTTTTGCATTTTTGGCTCTTGCTTTTTTAATGACGGAGTTAATTGAAGATAAAAAGCAATTTGGTTCGCAGCTTTATCTATTGATACTCATTATGATTTGTCTATCAGGTTTTTACTGGATCCCTCTTCAGCTAGGATTGAGCATAACAAGCGACTATTTTTACGGATTAATGTGGTTTAAATCATGGATATGAAACCTTCTGAATCGATTAAAAAAGTATGCTTTGTTCTGCCTACATTCAATGAGGCAGATAACATTAGAAGCACTATCGAAAGTATTTTTTTGGAAAAAAAGCACGTTAATAAGGCGACGTTTTTTATACTAATTGTTGATGACAATTCTCCAGATGGAACTCAACAAATTGTAAAAGATCTAATGGGCCAATATCAGAATTTAAAAATGATAACAGGCGAAAAAAAAGGTCTTGGAGAAGCTTATAAACGAGGGTTTGATTATGCATTGTCTGAACTAGATGCAGATATTATTTTTCAAATGGATTCTGATGGGCAGCATGATTCGAAATTAATTCCGCACTTTTTAAGTGTCTTTGAACAGGGATTTGATTTGATCATTGGATCAAGGTTTGTGGAGGGAGGTTCCACTCCTGAATTTTCTCTAAGAAGAAAGATATTGAGTAAAGTTGGAAATCTACTTGTTCGATATGTTGGCGGAGTATCACAAATTAAAGATTGTACTTCTGGATATAGATGTATAAGGGCGTCTTTCTTAAAGCGGGATAGTATAAAGTCGTTATCTGCCAGGGGGTATTCATTTCAGAGCTCTTTAGTTTGCGAACTCACTTCACAAGGCGCTAAAACGAAAGAGATACCAATAACTTTCACCAGGCGGATATCAGGAGAATCTAAGTTATCGTGGGAAGATCAAGTTGAGTTCATAATGAATATTCCAAGATTAGGCTTTCGAAATTATCAAGACTTCATAAGGTATGCAATAGTTGGAGTATCTGGTGTTTTCGTTAACTTAGGAATTTACTATATCCTCACACGGTTTTTTGGAATATCCCAGATAGTATCGCCAATCATATCGATAGAATGCGCAGTTTTATCAAATTTCATATTGAACAATTTTTGGACTTTTAAAGGTAGGAATTTGCAAGAGAGTTTTATTAGCAAATTATTTAAATTCCACTCAATAGCTGCACTCTCTGGTGCTACCAACTATGGCGTATTTATTATGCTGATAAGCATATTTACGATAAATGACCTTGTGGCTAATTTGGTTGGAATTTTGTTAGGGGCAATATTAAATTACTTGATTAATTCAAATTGGACTTGGAGGAAATTTGATTAGATTTGAGTCCCTCTAGAAAGCCATAGAAAGCGGGTTTTGGCTTTAAATTTTCATCGTAAATTGTTGGCCAGTCCCTCATTTTAAAGAAGCGCCTGATCCAAGTATCACGGTCATTAAATCCCCAAAAAGTAATACCATACTGTTGATCTTTTGGAACAGTCGTCATATATATTTTGACGAGTTCTTCGTATTTTTTAGCTTGAGCAACGAGCATTTCAGGAGTGATCTCTGTATATCGTTCAATACCTCCACCCCTTGTGTCATCGTGAGTATTGAAGATTATGTCAACCTCAGATAAGTGAATATGTAATCCTGTTTCCGCCGCTGTTTTGAGGGTGTATGCAATTATGTCGTTAGGTATATCCATTCTAATGTGCATTTGAAAGCCAATGCCAGATATCGGCACTCCTCTTTTTTGAAAATCTTGCACCATTTCTATCATGGTGTTGAATTTTTCTAAATCTCTTTCAATGTTGAAATCGTTATAAAAAAGTATTGCATCAGGGTCGGCTTCATGCGCATATTCGAATGCCTTTTCAATATATTCAAGTCCAATAGTTTCGTACCAAATAGTGTCTGTTCTAAACCCTGCTCCTTTTGTATTGAGGCCCTCATTTACGACATCCCAACCATGGACCTTGCCTTTGTATCGACCAACATAGCTTTGAATATACCCTTTTAAAAAAGGGAGTAGCCATTTAGGATTTTGCTTTGCTTTTTGTCGAACCCACTCTGGAGTCGAGCTGTGCCAGACTAAATTATGGCCAAAAACTCTTTGATTGTGTTCTTCTGCATACGCAATGATTGAATCAACAATTGAAAAATCAAATCGCTCCTCTGTGGGCATTACTTGATTCATTTTCATATCACTTCCAGCTGTATAACTATCGAAATGATGTTGCTGTAATCTTCTCAGTTGAGCATCTTTTTGGAATGGCTTAAATCTCACTGCTGTTCCCAAAGGGAAAGACGAATTATTATGAAGCGAGGGATTGTCAAGATTTGAAGAGAGGTCATTTTGCGTACAACCGATGCACATAATTATTAGCAGAAAAATTGTTACTGTACTTTTCAATTGATATCCAATTTGCCAAGTTGATAGATGTTTAATATAACGCTTAATTAATTATTAGTTAAGAGAGATGATATGATTGGCAAGAGAAACCTTGTGGGTAGTGAAAATAGCCAATGAAAATTTTGAGAACGCCAGAAAAATTTTTCACCAAAATCAAAGATTATCCTTTTAAACCAAATTACACGACTATAAAGACATACGATGGATCAGATTTGCGCATTCATCACCTTGACGAAGGTCCTAAAGATGGACCGATCTTACTGTGCATGCATGGCCAACCTGTATGGAGCTACCTTTACTCAAAAATGATCCCTTATTTAAAGGATGCGGGTATTAGAATAATTGCTCCTGATCTTCCAGGGTATGGAAAGTCTGATAAGCCCGCGGCGAGAGAGGATTACACTTATCAAAGACAGGTGGATTGGATGAATTCATGGCTAGTCGTAAATGACTTAAAGCATCTCACTTTTTTCGGTCAAGATTGGGGTGGATTGATCGGACTGCGAATGATTGCCGACAATCCCGATCGATTTGATCGAGTTGCTATTGGGAATACTGGGTTACCCTGTAATCCTGATGTCCCTGAGGATATAGTTAAGGAAGTCCTATCTTTTAGAAAATCGAAAGAAAAGGTTTCTTTTTTTAAGATGATTAAAAAGTTGAAGTCAATGGATGGGTTCTCAGGGAATGATCCGCATTTAGGTATTAAAATGTTTGCTTACTGGCAAAAATATACTTGGGATACTACTAATGTCCCATCGGGAATTATTGCATCAGCGATGATGGAGCGAAGAAATGCAATTTCGATGTTTATAAATTTTTTAGCAATAAAACTAGGATTTGGTACATCGGCATTATTTTCATCAAAATTGTCACTCGCTTATGAGTCTCCTTATCCAGATCCAACCTATAAAATGGCTGTCAGAGCAATGCCTAGTCAAGTACCATTAATTCCAGATGAATCCCTAGGTGCTCAATTGGCAGCGTGGGAGTTTTTTAGTAATTTCAAAAAGCCATTTTTGTGTGTTGGTGCTGGAAATGACCCAGTCACCAATGGCTTCGAAAAACAGTTTATAAAAAGAGTGCCTGGTACAAAAGGTCAAGACCATATTAATATTGGCGGCGGGCACTTTCTTCAATGGACTAAAGCTAAAAAATTATCTGAAGTTCTAACTGAGTTTATCCAAAAAAATGTTTAAGACAATCTTTAAAAGTTTATTTCACTTTTTAATTGTTCTCGTATTAACAATGTTTTTGATAGCTTTCCACAGTTCCTTATTAAATTTAATTTGGCTCGCTTCAATAAAGATGCCAATCACTATATCAGCGTCATTAACAATGTTTATTGGTGATGTTGAGGGTTTATTGTTTAACGGCGCTTTTCCCGTACCAATTTTAATCTCAATGCTTTATGCCATCACGTTTATATTTACAGCTGTTATTAGAAGATGGACAGTCTTTCCGGCTCGAGTGATGTATGCCTTTGCGGGAGCATTTACCTTTATAATCATCACACTCGTTTTGCCTCTTTTAGTTAACAATATTGATCTAATAGCCAATGCTCGATCGTCTAATGGCAAGCTAACTTTAATTATTATTGGGGCAATAGCCGGTATGTATTTCGGTTCTTTTGTGGAGAGATCCAAAAATGGGAAGTAAATTTATAAAAGTATTTTTGTTTATGTGCCCTCTTCTGGGATTTTTTTCCTCAATCTCAGTTTACTCCGCGGGTTATAAGTCTGAAGTTATTGTCGATAATCTTGATAATCCCTGGAGCATAGCTTTTATTTCCAAATCTGAATGGCTTGTTACTGAGTTATCGGGCTCCTTAAGGCGAGTTATCAATGGTGAAATGCAGGATGACCCGGTCTCTGGTGTTCCAGAAGCGTTTTATTATGGACAAGGCGGACTATCAGACGTCGTCTTGCATCCGAATTTTAAAGAAAATAAATTAGTTTATTTAACGATGTCGGCATCTGATCCAGATAGTAAAAAACTAAATTTCTTGAAAGTAGTCAGAGGTGAGCTTGATGGAAATGATCTTTTAAATGTGGAGACAATTTTTGAATCAAAACCTGTTAGAAAGACTCGAGCCCATTATGGTGGCCGTCTAGCTTTTATGGCCGATGGCTCGATTTTAATATCCTCAGGCGATGGATTTAATTACCGAGAAAAAGCACAATCACTGGATAATCATTTCGGCAAGTTTATTCGACTAAATGATGACGGCAGTATTCCTAAAAATAACCCTTATTTGGACAAACCAGATTTGAAGCCAGAGATTTGGTCATTTGGGCACAGAAATCAACAAGGACTTGTAGTGATGGATGATGGGACTGTTATTGCTCATGAGCATGGTCCGAAGGGAGGAGATGAGTTAAATATTATCGAATCAGGAAAAAATTATGGATGGCCGGCCATCACTTATGGTGTTGATTACAGTGGCGCTGTGATATCCCCATTTACAGAACATCCCGATATGGAGCAGCCAGTGAAATATTGGGTTCCCTCGATAGCTCCCTCTTCTATGATTCTATACTCAGGGAAAATGTTCGAAGAGTGGAGCGGAGATTTAATATTATCCGCTCTAAAACCGGGAGATGTCAGGCGATTGAAATTTAAAGGTGATACTGCCACAAACGAAGAAATTATAATTTCTGAATTTGGTCGCATAAGACATGTGTCAGAGGCTCCAGATGGCAGTTTGATATTGTTGACTGATGAAAAAAGAAAAAGGGGAAAACTGATTCGTATTTCCTCTTTGAGTGCTGATCAGTGATTCATATTTCAAATGGACGGTTTTGATGCGCTTGTCGGACTAGCTCTGCCCTTATCGATTTTTCTGAAAAACAGGGTACTTTAAAGGGGATAAAGTACAAACTATTGCTAGAGTTGACGTAGTAGCCATCAATGCACATCGCTAGTATTTTTGATTTTTCATCTTGTATTGCAAACTTTTGATTTAATGCTGAGGCGATAACATTTTGATGATCTTGATTCATATGGTTGATCATTTCCTTTTCATTTTTTCCCCATTTTGGGATCTCTCGGGTCCAGTTTGATGTATCTAGCCAAGCGATCTCTCCAAAGCCTCCAATCCATCTTGCTTTGATAATTGACAGCTTATAAAAGTTAAATCCATGCATCTGCGCATAAGAAGCACTTTTTGGCAAAAATTTTATAAATCTGTCTGCATATGTTTCTAGTTCAGATTCTTTTATTTTTGAAAAATCGCCGATTAAGCTAAGTCTAGAGCTCGCCTGTTTATCATCTTCTGTGGAAAGCGAGAAAATCGTCGCACATGCTCTTGAATCTTTCCAAATATTTTTGGTGTGTTCGGCTAAATCACTCGCATAAATAATTAGTTCTCTATTCATATTTGATGCAAATGTTGTGAAGCTGCCAAAGGGGTAGTCTTGACTACTTTTCGAAATTGTTGACAGAACCGCTGTGTCAGAAGTTCTGAAGAGCTCGACAGCGTTGGACTCATATTTTTCTTTTGCTTCACTCATATCACAGATACGTTATTTTCGGAGATGTGTCATTAACCTTTATTTTAGTCTCATATGTTTCAGATAGAATTGACTCAGTCAGGACCTCGACTGTTGAGCCATTTTTCACGATTGTTCCGTTTTTCATTAAGACTATATTGTCCGCAAATTTAGATGCGGTATTCAAGTCGTGAAGAATAAGAAGAACACCAATATTCTTTGATAAGTGTTTCTTTATGATTTCCAACATTTTTAATTCATAGTAAATATCTAGATTCGCAAGAGGCTCATCTAAAAGCATAAATCTTGGATGAATATCACCCTCTGGGATCCAAAGTTGCAATAGAACTCTGGCAAAGTGAACACGTTTTTGTTCTCCACCAGAGAGCGTATTAAATTTTCTATCGGCTAGATGTTGTAATTCACAATCTTCAATTATTTGCTTTAGAACGTCAGGATAGAAAGAGGTGTAGTAGTCATGATCGCTATGCAACCATCCCATCTCGATTATTTCAAGAACGGAAAAATCAAAGGCGATCGTCTGGGATTGAGACATTACTCCTCTAATATGAGCCCTATCAAAAAATGGGATGTTTGAAATATTGATATCGTTGTATTTAACAACTCCACTGGTAGGTTTTATATCTCCTGAAAGAATCTTAAGAATTGTACTTTTACCTGCGCCATTTGGCCCTATTAGCGCCAGTACCTTCCCAGGGAAAACTTCTATGTTGATGTCATTGACGATTTCTCCACCGTCTATCTCCAATGACATTGATTCAGATTTAATAGTCATTTTTTTTCATTTTAAATATGAGCCACAGGAAAAAAGGAGAGCCTATCGCACTTGTTATTAAGCCAATTGGTAATTCTGCTGGTTGAATTATCACTCTCGCTAGAAGATCCGCAGATACCATAATACAAGCTCCAAGCAATGCGGAAGCGGGTAGCAAATATCGGTGAGAGACGCCTCCAATGAGTCGTGCAAGATGAGGAACTATTAGCCCCACAAAGCCAATCATACCTGATAAAGCAACACTCGCGCCGACGCAAGATGCACAGCATAAAATAATTCGGACCTTTAGTTTTTTTACATCGACTCCTAATCTATAAGCTTCTATCTCACCTAACTGCACAAGGTCTAATTGTCTTGAGATCGGGATTAATAAAACAATAGATAGTGTTATTACAATTGATGCAGGTATTAACAGTGACCAATTTATTCCACCAAAACTACCCATCGTCCAAAAAGTTAGAGTTCTTAATTCAGAATCAGTGCTAATGTATGTTAAAACACCAATTGCAACACCTACAATTGCATTTACCGCTATTCCAACTAACAATAAATAAGTAATACCTTGATACCCAAACCCCTTAGTTAGAGCAAATAAAAGAGCGATTACGAATGATGCACCAAGTACACCTGAAATTGGTAAAACAAAGACCCCTAAGGAAGATTCAGCAATAAAAGCAGGCGTAATAACAATTGCGATTGAGGCGCCAAGTGCAGCACCGGCAGACACGCCAATTAAACCAGGATCTGCAAGCGGGTTTCTAAATAATCCCTGGAGTACCGCGCCAGACATGCCAAGACTTGCTCCTACAAGGCATGATAAGAGTACGCGAGGTAGTCGTATTTCAGTTATAACTATCTGCTGAATGTTTTGCCCTGAGCCTGCAAATAGCTCTGTAAAAGAGATTTGATAACTGCCATTCGCAATTGCGAGTAGAAAAGCTATAAGACAAAAGATTGAGATAAAAAACAATATAGATATTTGCTTTTTTGTTCCAAATCTTGTGGTCCCTTGTTGAGATCTTAAAATTTCATCCATTAAATTATTGTATCTTTTGTGCAAGTTCGAGTGCGGCACCGATTGTTCTAGGTCCAAAGCCCAGCATTTTCATTCCATCCATTGCGAATGTTTTATTATTGATCGCATCTCAAGGATTTTAAACCAGTTTGTAATCTTTTCAGATGATCCTGTAAATCGGTTCCCTTCTTTTGAGCGACGCCAATTGTTAATGTATCGATAATAGTTAATTGAGCAATACGAGATGATAATGGCGTATGAATTTGAAATTCTTCCTCAGCATCGATTTCTAAGGGGATGTCAGATTGTTTGGCCACGGGTGATGAACTTGGAGCGATACCAATGACTGTGCCCCCTCTCTTTTTAACAAGGTTAATCGAATCTAACAGGGCTTGAGTTTTACCTGACTGTGAAATCGCGATTACTACATCTTCACTATTTAATGACGATGCAGACATGTTTTGTAAATGCGGGTCTGAGTAACAAACAGAGTTGATTCGTAACCTAAAAAATTTATGTTGTGCATCTGCGGCAACTGAGGCAGATGCACCGAATCCATAAAATTCTACCCTGCGCGCTTGATGGAGTTTTGTTATTGCAAGCTCAATGTTTTTAAGGTCTAGCGAATCACGTACTTTTAATAATGAATCAACTGTAGAGTCAAAAACCTTTTGGCTGAGCTCTTTTGTAGAGTCGGAGTCTTTGACCGCTATCTGTCCAAAACTCGGACTAGATGCGAGCTGCTGTGCTAATGACAACTTAAAATCTTGAAAGCCTTTGCAGCCAATTGCTCTACAAAATCTTACTACTGTTGGTTCACTGACTTTGGCATCTTCTGCAATGTCTACGATTCGTTTTTTTACCATGGCAAAAGGATCATCAAGAACTAAGTTGGCGACCTTGACTTCAGACTTTCGCATTTCTGGTATTTTGTCACTTATTAATTGAGTTATTTGTGCAGGCTTCAAATCGCTTTCCTTTTTTGTAAAAAATCTACAAGAAACAACGATAAAAAGCCAGTTTTGTAGTAAATTATTTTTTCTATTATATGATTGTTGCTCGAATATTGATGCCGGTTTTTTCTTTAAACTGGTAGAATGCGTCACATGGATGTAACTTCAATTTTATCAAATCTAAACGAAACTCAAGAGCAAGCGGTTACAAGTGACCAACAACATTTATTGGTCCTAGCAGGTGCGGGTAGTGGAAAAACAAGAGTACTTGTTCACAGAATTGCGTGGAAAGTTCAGGTTGAAAATATTTCTCCGTTCGCGATTCTAGCGGTTACTTTCACAAACAAGGCTGCAGGCGAAATGAGAGACAGAATCGAGAGTCTCTTGTCAATGTCATTAAGGGGAATGTGGGTAGGTACTTTTCATGGTCTGGCTCATAGATTATTAAAGATGCATTGGTCTGATGCAAACCTTCCCGAGAATTTCCAAATACTCGATAGTGATGATCAGTTGAGACTGATAAAGCGGGTAACAAAAGCTTTAGATCTTGATGATCAGAAATGGCCACCTAGACAGTCGCAGTGGTGGATTAATTCTCAAAAAGATGAGGGTTTGAGATCGAATAATTTTTCAGATGATAATGATCCCTATTTGTCAGTCATGATACGGGTATATCGTGCTTATGAAGAGCTTTGCGACCGGCTCGGCGTAATCGATTTTGCTGAGCTATTATTAAGAGCATTAGAGTTGTGGAGAAATTGCCCCTCTATACTTGAGCACTATCAGAAAAGGTTCAAGCATATATTAGTTGACGAGTTTCAAGATACTAATACAGTTCAATATCAATGGTTAAAAACACTTTCAAGTTCTGCCTCTGCTGTTACGGCAGTGGGTGATGATGATCAATCAATTTATGGCTGGCGTGGAGCGAAGGTAGAAAACATATTAAGTTTCGAGCGAGACTTCCAAAAAACAAAGGTTGTAAAGCTAGAACAAAATTACAGATCAACTTCAAATATACTAAATGCAGCAAATTCTGTAATTAAAAGAAATGCAGGTAGGCTTGGAAAAAACTTGTGGACTGATCTTGGCGAAGGAGAACCAATTTTATTGTATTCCGCTTTCAATGAACATGATGAGGCACGCTACATTGTTGAAAATATAAAGTCGTGGTCTGAGCAAGGCAATTCGAGGAAGGATGCAGCGGTTTTGTACAGATCAAACGCACAATCTAGAGTTATTGAATCGGCTTTGTTGCAATTTGATATTCCATATCGCGTCTATGGAGGCCAGAGGTTTTTTGAACGCCTGGAAATAAAGAACGCGCTGGCTTATTTGAGGCTTATTTTTAATTGTCATGATGATGTTGCGTTTGAACGAGTGGTGAACACGCCTCCACGAGGTGTCGGCGAGAGAACTGTGGATTCTATTAGGAAGCATGCGAGGGCAAATTCAATTTCGATGTGGGCATCATCGAAAGCACTGATTTCTGAGCAGCAATTAACTACTAGATCAGGGAATGCGGTTAGTTTGTTTTTAAATCTTATAAATGAAATGACAAATAGTCTCGAAGCATTACCTCTTCCGGAAATTACTGAAAATGTATTGGAGATGAGTGGTCTGATTGATATGCACCGAAGAGAAAAAGGTGAGCGTGGCCAATCCAGAGTAGAGAACTTAGAAGAATTGATTGGTGCGTGTAAAAATTTTTCAGCTGATCAAAGTGACTTGCCGGTTTTGCCTCAGTTTCTAGATCAAGTTTCTTTAGACGCTGGTGATAGACAAGCTAATGAGCATCAAGATGCAGTGCAATTGATGACTCTTCATAGTGCGAAAGGTCTTGAATTTCCAATGGTCATTATGGCTGGTATGGAAGAAAACTTATTTCCTCATAAGATGTCACAAAATGAACCGGGTAGACTGGAGGAAGAGAGGCGATTGGCTTATGTTGGAATAACACGTGCAATGCAAAGGCTCTTCTTTACCTGTGCAGAGACGAGAAGTTTATATGGAACTGATCATTTCAATCCAATATCCAGATTTGTAAGAGACGTTCCTGCGGAGTTTCTTAAAGAGGTACGTCTAAAAAACACAGTGGTAAGACCCACTAGCTTTGCTTTAAGCGCGATGAAGAGCGATCACGGAGACCTCACTGGATTTGAACTTGGGCAAAGAGTGAGTCATCATGTTTATGGTGATGGGGTTATTTTGAATTTCGAGGGAAATGGACCTAGAGCTCGAGTGCATGTGAGTTTTGAGCAGGCAGGCACAAAGATACTAATATTATCTTCGGCAAATTTAAAAGCACTGTAAATATGAATATTCGAGGGAGTTATCATGAGGGCGATTTTCTTAATAATAAGCATTTTTTTAATTTCTGGTTGTAGTGATGTAGACGAATCTAGTGCATCAGCTCCAATTGCCGCCCAAACTGAAAATTATGAGTGGAAGATGGTCACCACGTGGCCTAAAAATTATCCAGGTCTGGGACTTGGAGCTGAAAATTTTGCTAAAAAAGTTGAAGCAATGTCTGCAGGGCGTTTGAAGATTAAAGTTTTTGGTGCAGGACAGTTAGTGCCTGCATTTGAGGTATTTGACGCCGTATCCCAAGGAACTGCAGAAATGGGTCATGGGGCGGCGTATTATTGGACTGGAAAATCAAAGGCGGCTGCTTTTTTCACCGCTATTCCATTTGGCTTGAATGCTCAAGAAATGAGCAGTTGGATTCACCATGGTGGTGGCCTCGAACTTTGGCGTGAGCTATACGATGAGTTTAACCTTATTCCATTCTCTGCTGGTAATACTGGTGTTCAAATGACGGGATGGTTTAACAAAGAGATAAAGTCAATTGAGGATATCAAGGGTCTTAGAATGCGGACCCCCGGTTTGGGTGGTGACGTAATCACTCGAGCTGGAGGTATCGCGGTGACCATCTCTGGAGGTGAATTATATACGGCTATGCAAACTGGGGTGATCGATGCCTTAGAATGGGTAGGGCCATACAATGATTTGGCCTTTGGGTTCCACCAAATCGCGAAGTATTATTATTATCCAGGTTGGTCAGAGCCTGGACCGGCGCTTGAACTTATAATTAATAAGGATGCCTATCAAACTCTTCCTGATGATCTGAAAGCAATAATTGAATCGGCGGCCAGAGCTGTTAATCAAGACGTGCTTGATGAATACACGGCCAGGAATAATGAAGCATTGGTAACTCTTGTTGAGGAACATGGAGTTGAATTGAAAAAATTACCCGATGATGTTGTCAAAGAATTACGACGGATATCGGACGAAATCATTCAGGAGATCGCAGAGGATTCAGAAATTGCTGGACGTATCGCCTCGTCGATTAAAGCCTTCCAAAAACAAGCGGCTGCTTATCATGCTATTTCTGAGGAAGCGTACTATGAAGCCAGGAGTCAATAAATCTCTACTAGGATTAATTTCTCCAAAATGTGGGTGATAAGAGGACTAGAAGAGTGAAAACTTCAAGCCTTCCAAGCAGCATTCCTGAGCATAAAATTGCCTTACTTGCAGTATTTAGATCAGCATAATTTTTAGCGACATCACCTAACCCAGGGCCCAAATTATTGAAAGAGGCAGCTGTAGCAGACCATGCGGTTACGTAATCTAAATCGTTGGCCAGTAGCAAAAGGACCATCACATAAAAGATAAGGAAATAGACACCAAAAAAGGCCCAAATCCCATCAGTAACACGCTCTGGAATTCTATGTTTTTTTGTTTTTATTGGAAGTAACGCATTTGGATGAATGAGCCGATAAATCTCTCTACCGATCTGTTGGGCCATGATGAGAATTCTTCCCATTTTGATTCCACCACCTGTTGATCCAGCGCAAGCTCCAAAAAATGAGAGTGTAATGAGGAAAAATGGCAGAAAACTTGGCCATAAGTGAAAATCTGTTGCAGTGAAGCCTGTTGTCGTTAAGATTGAAACTAATTGAAAAATCCCTAAGTAAAAGATATCTCCTCCATTTAGAGCTTCTGTGATATGGAGATAATATGTTGTGACTAATACACCGAAAAATATTACCAGCACAAATAGCTTTGCTTCGGGGTCAGAGGTATATGATTTTATATCTTTTGAGTGCCAGGCTGTGTAGTGGAGTGCGAAATTTAATCCTGAAACAAGCATAAAAACCGATGCGATTATTAGGATATTGTTATTGTTAAAATGTGCCAAGCTATCGTCGTATGTTGAAAAACCGCCAATTGATATCGTAGAGAAGCTATGAGAAATCGCATCAAACCAATCCATTCCAACTGACCAATATGCAAGAGTACATATAACAGTTAAAAATACGTAAATCTTAAAAAGCGCGTTCGCTGTTTCTGCAATTCGCGGTGTAAGCTTGGTGTCCTTCACAGGCCCAGGCGTTTCAGCTTTGTAGATTTGCATTCCTCCCACGCCAATCATTGGGAGGATAGAGACCGCTATGACTACTATTCCGATACCACCCAGCCATTGGAGCTGCTGGCGATAATAAAGCACAGACTTCGGAAGGTTTTCTATTTGAGTAAATATGGTTGCTCCCGTTGTAGTCAATCCTGAGATAGATTCAAAAATTGCGTCTATAAAAGATAGTTTGGTTTCTTCTAATAATGCGAAAGGTAGAGCGCCGAATGCACTCAAGACCAGCCAAAAAAGAACGGTTACTATAAAGCCATCTCTAATACGAAGCTCACCATTCATGTTTCTTGATGGGAACCAAAGAATGAAGCCTATGGATATCGTTATCATGAAAGCGAGAAAAAACATTGGCAATGTATTTTCTTGATATATTGTTGCAAAGATAATTGGAACTAGCATGCTGGCGCTGAATACCATCAACATTATTCCTAGAACTCGTGCTACGAAGGCTAAGTGCATTTTATATTGGATCTCAGAATAGATTGGGTTCAGCTGCGAAAAGTTTTTCAACAGCTTTTGTTTTATTTTTATTGATTACCACAACTATTACATGATCATTATTTTTTATGATTACATCGTGATGGGCTATGATCACTTCACTGTCTCTGACGAGCGCAGCTACAGTTGTTCCGACTGGCATGATCAGGTTTCCAATCTCTTTTCCAACAACTTTTGAATTATTAACATCACCATGAACAATAAACTCTAGTGCCTCAGCGGCGCCTCTTCTAAGGGAGTGCACAACTCCAGTATCTCCTTTTCTCACATGCGCTAGAACTGAGCTTGTAGTTGCCAATTGAGGTGAGATTGCGACATCAATTTCACCACCCTGCATTAAATTAGCGTAAACGGGATTTGTTATTAGTGTCATCACCTTTTTGGCGCCTAATCGTTTTGCGAGTAAAGATGCCATAATGTTTACTTCGTCATCATTTGTAAGCGCGATAAATACATCTGTTTTATCTATGTTTTCGTCAAGGAGTAATTCTTGGTCAGAGGCCGACCCACTCAATACTACGGTATGGTTTAACTGCTCAGACAAAAAAGTCGCTCGTTCTAAATTCACTTCTATTATTTTAATGTTCAGTGAACTTTCCAGCGCAACAGCTAACCGATAACCAATATTTCCGCCACCCGCTATTATAATGCGTTTATAGGGTCTTTCTGCTTTTCTAAGTTCACTCATTACTTTCTTAATATTTTTCTTTGCAGCTATAAAGAATACTTCATCACCATCTTCGATAATCGTTTCACCAGAAGGAACGATCGCTTTATTTCGACGGTAAATAGCTGCTACTCGGGCGTCAGCCTTTGGGACATGTTCTTTGAGTGTTTTGAGTTTCTGATCTACCAGAGGGCTGTTTTTTGTTGCTCTCATACCGATCATTCGGATTACCCCATCAGCAAAATCAAGCACCTGGAGAGCACCAGGTTGCTCGACCAACTTTCTAACATAATCTGTTACAGCCTGCTCTGGTGCAATAAGGACGTCAACAGGCATATTACTGTCAGAAAAAAGCAAATCTTTGTAGTCCTTATTAAAGTAGTTTCTTGCCCGTATTCTTGCTATTTTCTTGGGTGTATCAAAAATAGAATGAGCGACCTGGCAAGCGACTATGTTTATTTCATCACTATTCGTGACTGAGACCAGCATATCAGCATCCTCAATTCCTGCGGCGAGTAAAACGTCTGGATGACAACCAGTACCTGTTACTGTTTGAATATCATGATGATCTTGAATGAATTGGAGACGAGTCTCATCGAGGTCAATTAGGGTAATATCATGGTATTCCCTGGCTAAGTTTTCTGCCAAGGTTGATCCCACCTGCCCCGCGCCTATAATTATAATTTTCATTTTCTTCGATTGTTTATAGCTTAATTAATCTAGCATAGTAGAAACCGTCATGCTCTTTTTCTTCAGGGAAAAGTTGCCGCCCAAATTCTGTCTCAACCCCCCAGGTCTCATTAATATTTAATATACTCGCATCTTTATGAGAAGTCATAAATTCCTTAATCACATTATCATTTTCCTCGGGCAATATGGAGCAAGTAGCGTATAGAAAAACACCATTTTGTTTCAGGGTAGGCCAGAGAGCAGATATTAATTGCAATTGTCTAGTAGCTAAATCAGTTATATCAGATGCTTTTCTCAATAACTTTATATCTGGATTTCGCCTGATTACTCCTGTTCCCGAGCAAGGCGCATCTAATAAGATTCTGTCAAACGGCATACTGTTCCACCAAGTATCAACATCACAGATGTCCGCTGCGAGCAAGTTGGGTTCTAGACGTAGTCTATTCGCATTTTCTTTAACTTTTTCAAGCCTATTCTTGCTGATATCGATTGACAAAAGGGATTTGATATTTGGTTGTTGTTCAAGAATATGACATGTTTTGCCGCCTGGAGCGCAGCATGCATCCAGAACTAACTGCCCACTCTTTATATCTAAGAGAGGAGCTGCAAACTGAGCAGCTTCATCTTGGACGCTTACAGCTCCATCGCAAAAATTGGGCACGCTATCAATGGGGATAGGTTCAATGATTCGGATTCCAACGGGGCTATATTTCGTATTAATTGATTTAATAGAGCGCTCATCTAATGTCTTTAGGTAACTTTCTCTATCACCAAATTGGTTATTTACACGTAATACTAATGGACCTGGGATATTATTGTTGCTTATTATTTTCTTTGCCCTTGCCTCCCCCCAAGCGCGCTTAAACTTGAGAACTAACCATTCAGGATGACTTTCTTGAATCGTGATATCAGTATTCAAAGATGCTAATATTTTTTTCTCATTTCGTTGAAACTCCCTTAGGACAGCATTCACCAAACCTTTCGCCCAACTCCTCTTGATCTCGTCACAAGCTGCTACGGTTTCATTGATAATCGCATGGCTTTGAATTCTCATCCGCATCAGTTGATAAATTCCTACCGTTAAGAGGGCATGAATAATAGGTTGCTTTAATGCCAATGACTTACGCATTAGTTTATTGAGGATCGCCTCAATTTGAATATGCCATCTTGTGCACCCGAAACAAATTTCTTGCAACATTGCCTGGTCTCTTATCGCTACTTTTGTTTTGATCTCACTGAGACTCTCAGTTAAGGATTTTCCATTTAGAACATTAGAGATTACAAGGGCTGAGGAGGCTCTCATCGAGGGGAGCTCTGTATTAAATGTTTTAATTTTCAAAAACGCATCCAACAGTGAAAAAAGATTTTCTTGATTTCAAAATTTCTTTGAATGACATTTTTGTTTTTCCAGGCATTTGTAAATTGGTTATAAGTAATTTACCGATATTACATTGCACAAGCAGACCCTCGTTATTTGCCGATAATATTTCACCCGGTTTAGCGGTTTCACTCGAATATTCCATTAGATCTATGGCTTTTGCGACCCAAACTTTTAATCGTGTGTTTTTAAAGTTTGAAAACATTACAGAAGTTGGATTGAATGCTCGAATTCTTCTCTCAAGAGTCATAGCGCTGTCGAACCAGTTTATTTGGCACTCATTTTTCTTTATTTTATGTGCGTAACTAACCTCAAATTTGTTTTGACGGGTAGGATCCAAGTCATTAAGTTTTATTTTAGTTAAAACTTTTAGAAGTAGCGGTGGTCCTAGAGACATCATTTTTAATTCGAGGCTTCCAGCGGAATCGTTAGTATCAATATCACATTCACTAGTCGCTAGTATTGGCCCGGTGTCAAGACCCGCATCCATCTGCATAATAGAAATACCAGACTTCTTGTCTCCCGCCTCGATAGCTCTTTGGATCGGTGCTGCGCCTCTCCATCGTGGCAAGATTGAAGTGTGAACGTTTATGCACCCGAAGCGTGGAATATCTAAAATTGCTTTTGGTATGATTTGCCCATATGCAACTACGATCAAAATTTCGGGGGCCAATTCTTTCAAAAAATTTATTTCAGTAGAGTTATTCAATGAATTGGGCTGTCTCACTGCCAGATTATTTTTTAGCGCTACGCTCTTGACTGGACTTGAAAGCTCTTTTCTTCCTCTGCCTGATGGACGATCGGGTTGAGTATAAATACAAACGACTTCATGATGAAAATTTTCCAATAGCGTTTTTAAGTGCGCAGCTGCAAAAGGAGGTGTTCCTGCAAAAATTATTTTCAAATTTCAATCTCTCAGTTTGCTTTACTTTTCTTCATTTTCTTTCGAATTAATTGCCTTTTTAGTGGGGAGAGGTAGTCAACAAACAATTTCCCATTGAGGTGGTCAATTTCATGTTGGATACATGTCGCCATCAAACCTGTGTACTCTGCTTTAAAAATATCACCATTAGCATCAGAAGCAGTGATGATAACGACGGATGGTCTTTCAATATTTTCTTGAACTCCAGGTATTGAGAGACATCCCTCAGTATATGCGGACAGAGTTTTGTCGACTATGGACATTTCTGGATTGATAAATATTTGTGGGTCTGAATAATCTTCAGAGAGGTCTATAACAATTATTCTTGAATGGATATCCACTTGGGTAGCCGCTAAACCTATCCCTTTGGCGTCCTTCATTGTCTCCAACATATCATCTATTGTTAATTTTAGATTTTGATCAAACTTTTCTACAGTCTTTGCCTGTTGCCTGAGATTAGGATTAGGGTACTTGAGAATTTGAAGTATTGACATGATTCTTGGGATTTACCTTAAGCAACAAAGAAACCCCTTCATTATATAGTATGGAAATATATCGATGCCATACCAATCGGGATTGAAAGTTATCTCCAAACAACTTTTTGAGGGCTAAAAGTCATGTTAATTTTCTTTGTTGCAGAAGCATATTCTATAAGGTAGTCTCCACTCTTTTGAGAGGTAAATGTTATGTCACAACCGTTTGTATCTGTCTTAATGGGCTCTGACTCAGATCTTCCAATTATGGAGGCGAGTTTTGAGATTTTACGTAAGTTTGAGATTCCCTTTGAAGTAAAGGTTACTTCTGCGCACAGGACACCAAAAGCAACACATGATTTTGTAACTGATGCTGATCAGAGAGGTTGTGTAGCTTTTATTTGCGCTGCGGGAATGGCCGCGCATCTGGCTGGCGCAGTCTCGGCGACCACCCTAAAGCCTGTTATTGGGGTGCCTATAAATGGATCTCTGGATGGTTTAGACTCACTTTTATCGACAGTTCAAATGCCAGGTGGGATACCAGTGGCAACAGTTGCAATTGGTAAGGCAGGAGCCAGAAATGCAGCTTATCTTGCAGCGCAGATCATAGGCGTTTCTGATCCAGGAATGCACCAAAAGCTCATAAAAGAGAGGGCTGATAATGCGGCCTCTATCATTGCTAAGGATGCAGCCCTGCAAGAATCTTTAAAAAAGTAAATAGTTTTATATGAGTGATGCTCAGGAGGATTCACTGCTAACCAAAGCAGTAAACATACTTAAAAAAAATGGAGTAATAAGTTATCCGACTGAGGGCGTCTGGGGGCTTGGTTGTGATCCTCTTTCGAGACATGCAGTAAATCGAATTTTGTCGTTAAAAAATAGAGCTGAGGCCAAAGGGCTAATATTAATTGGGTCTCGGCATGATCAATTTGCGAATTTGATTGAGAAATTGAGTGATGAACATCGAGTCAGATTTATGCAAAATCTGTCGCGGCCCACAACATGGATTTTGCCAACTAACAAAGAAATCCCTTGTTGGATAAGTGGAAACCATGAGTCTGTAGCCGTGAGAGTTACAGATCATCCAATTGCTCAAAAACTATGTTCTCATTTTGGACGGCCGATCGTCTCTACCTCATGCAATCCTCAGGGTGTTCAACCAGCAATTAATCAACAACAGGTGATTGATTACTTTGGAGACAAACTCGACTTCATAGTCCCTGGCGATGTCGGGAATCCCGGCAGTGTAAGTGATATTATTGAACTTACTTCGAATAAGGTTATTAGATTAGGTTAAATAGTGGATAAAAAAGCAGTTAAAAATTATTTTATAAGCCTGCAAAACGAGATTTCTACTGCGCTTAAATCAGTGGACAACAAGGAATTTTTCGTGGACAAATGGGACCGACCTGAGGGTGGTGGTGGAGAGAGTCGGATTTTTGCAGATGGAGATCTAATTGAAAAAGGAGGTGTGAATTTTTCGCATGTTCTTGGCGAGACTATGCCTTCTGCCGCCACTGCCAAAAGACCTGAGTTACTTGGCGCATCTTGGGAAGCGATGGGGGTATCCCTCGTAATTCATCCTGTAAATCCTCACGTTCCAACTGCACATATGAACGTCCGATTTTTCTCTGCTAAAAAAGAGAGCTCGGAGACATGGTGGTTTGGTGGAGGATACGATCTAACGCCGTATTACGGATATGTGGATGATTGCAATCATTGGCACAGTACAGCAAAAAAAGTTTGCGATGAATTTTCGGAAGATTTATATAAAAAGCTTAAGAAAAATTGTGACGATTATTTTTTTCTCCCACACAGAGATGAACCGCGTGGAATCGGCGGGATCTTTTTTGATGATTTCGATGAACTTGGATTTGAAAACAGTTTTAAATTCACTCGATCTTTGGGGAGCTCATTTCTTGATGCGTATATGCCAATTGTTAAAAGACGAAAAAATACAGTCTACGGAGATATTGAGAGAAACTTTCAGTTATACCGAAGAGGTAGGTATGTTGAATTTAATTTATTGCGTGATAGAGGAACTTTGTTTGGACTGCAGAGCATGGGAAGAACGGAGTCCATTCTGATGTCAATGCCACCACTTGTGAAATGGGAATATGACTGGAAACCTTCAGAGGGATCCAAAGAGAAAGACCTTTATGATTTTTATTTAAAGCCTAAAAATTGGGTAGAACAATGAAAAGATTTGCCGTATTTGGTAATCCTATAAAACATAGCTATTCCCCGATAATACATTCATTGTTTGCCGAGCAGTTTGGTTTTGAAATTTGTTATGAAAAATGCTTGATTAATAAGCATGAATTTGTAGCCGAGGTAGAAAAGTTCTTTGACGATGGAGGTATGGGCCTCAATATCACCGTTCCTTTTAAACAAGAGGCTTATCGCTTTTTAAGTAATTTGAGCGAAAGATCAATAGAAGCTGGCTCGGTGAATACGATAAAAAAGGACTATAACGGCAACCTATGTGGCGATAATACTGATGGTTTAGGTTTAAAGGTTGATTTAGTGAAAAATTTAAAGTGGAGCATAAGCAATAAAAGGGTGTTAATCATAGGAGCTGGAGGGGCTACACGAGGTATTTTAAGAAGCTTGTTTAGCCTCAATCCAAGCCAAATAGTTATTGCTAATCGAACTCCTGGCAAAGTTTTGTCGTTGCTTTCTCATTTTAAGAGTTTACATAATGTAAGTGGATGTTCTCTGGACAATGTAAATAAAGAGGCTCCGTTTGATATTATTATTAATGCAACTAGTGCAAGTTTGAATAATGAAGCTGTTTTTCTGTCTGATCAGATAATAAGTGAGGATGAGTTTTTTTGTTATGATTTAGCTTATTCTGACTCGTTGACACCATTTCTTGATTGGGGTCTTAAGAGAGGTGCTGAGATTTCTGATGGAATCGGTATGCTAGTCGAGCAGGCCGCAGAATCTTTCTCTATTTGGTTAGACAAGGCTCCACAGACTGAAAGTGTAATAAAGTATTTAAAAAATAATTATTGAATTTTCTTTAACCAAAACCTTTAATGTATTTATTCTTTAAGTTCACATAATTACTTGCAGAGTATTTGAAAAAGGCTCTTTCTTTTTCGGTTATGGTGCGTAGTTTCCTGCACGGATTTCCAGCATATACATATCCTGCTTCTAATGTTTTGCCAGGGGGCACTAAAGCTCCAGCACCCACAATAGTGTGTTTGTCTACAACCGCCCCATCATTGATGATGGCACCGTTGCCAATTAAAACCTCATTTTTGATTATGCATCCATGTAATATAGCCCCATGGCCAACAATTACATCGTCGCCTAGGTCTAGTGGCCATCCCTCCTCATTAAACACAGACGCATGAGTAATATGAAGGACCGCGTTGTCTTGGATGCATGTTCGATCTCCGATTTTTATTCTATGCATGTCCCCTCTAATGACTGCCCCTGGCCAAACTGAAACATCATTACCTAACCTGACATTTCCTATAACTGTTGCGAGCCTATCGACAAAAACACGTTTGCCAACAATGGGTGTTTGGTTTTCAAATGTGCGAATAGGGTGATCCATTTTGGTTTGCTCCGTATAATACTCACAGTAACGGTTGAGACTTTATGAAATTTTCAACAAAAAAAAGATTCATTGCGGGGGTAGTTTGCCCCAAGTGTGGGCTATTAGACAAGCTGGTGACTTTTTCGAAAGACAATGTGAATTATAGAGAATGTGTAGTTTGTGGTTTTAAAGACGAGATACGTATATCTTCATTGCCCAATGAGTTAACAACTCGCGTAAACGTCAGTCAGAATCAAAAAGATTATGAAGTTAGTCCGGTGAGATTCGTTGATCCAAAATGATTGAACATCCATTCAGTCATTTACGGCACAAAATTTGGCAAATGTTAAGTATCACGCGGGATTTAATCGCTTTTCGGCTAGTGATTCGTATATAGAAATGATATTATATTGCAGTTAATTGGTGGAGCGGATACTACAGTGTAACTTGCTTTGCAAACTAGCATGACAAATCTTAGAGATAGCTCAAATGAAAAAGCAAATTTTGCGTCACTACAATGCATTCCTGGCTTTCATCTTCTCCTGCCTGACATCGATGGGCGTGGCGGCTGAAAGCGGCCTTTGGAACCTCAACATGCCGCGCGGAGTTACTGAAGTTAGTAAGTCTGCATATGATGTTCACATGCTGATGATGTATGTTTGCATAGCGATAGGGGTCGTCGTATTTGGATTTATGTTCTATGTTATGTACGCTCATAGAAAATCGCGAGGCGTCAAGGCGGCAAACTTCCACGAAAATTTTACGGTGGAGGTAATATGGACAATAGTGCCAGCGATAATACTTTTGGGTATGGCATTTCCTGCGACTACCTCACTGTTAAAAGTGTACGACACAGAAAATCCTGACATCGACATAAAAGTAACTGGATATCAATGGAAATGGCAGTACGAATACATTGGGGAAGGTATAAAATTCATGAGTGAGCTGCGTACGTCACAAGATGAGCAGTACGGGAGAGCAGCGAAAGGAGAACACTATTTAAGGGAAGTAACGCAGCCATTAGTGATTCCAACTAATAAGAAGGTTCGATTCCTCATTACTGGTAACGATGTGATCCATAGTTGGTGGGTTCCCGATTTTGCGGTGAAACGAGATGCTATACCAGGATTGTTTACTTCGGCTTGGGCAAAAACAGATCAACCAGGTGTCTATGTTGGAGCGTGCACGGAATTATGCGGTAAAGATCATTCAAGAATGCCTGTTGTTGTAGAAGTCAAGGAAGAAGCAGATTATTACGAGTGGCTTGCTGGAAAAAAGGCGGAGGCAGTACTTTATGAGTCCACAATAGGGAAAAATTGGTCAGACTCTGAACTGATGGCAAAAGGTGAGGAGATCTACGGTATTTCCTGTGCAGGATGTCATCAGGCCCAAGGAGAGGGTATAGCAGGAATATTCCCATCTTTGGTTGGCAGTTCAATTGTAACAGGGCCCGTTGAAGATCACATAGGTATTCTTATTAACGGAGTTGCAGGGTCTGCAATGCAGTCATTCGCAGACCAATTGTCTGAAGTGGACATTGCCGCGGTTATTCACTACAAACGAAATTCTTGGGGGAACAATATGAATGATACTGTTCAACCTTTAGACGTTCTTAATTATAAGCAATCACGTTAGAGGTATTTTTTAGATGGCACATGGACCCTCAGAAAACTTTTTTACAAGATGGTTTTTCAGCACCAATCATAAGGATATAGGAACACTATACCTCTGGTTTAGCTTTGCAATGTTTCTGCTCGGTGGAGCTTTTGCGATGATCATTCGGGCTGAACTTTTCCAGCCGGGTATGCAACTGATAAAGCCAGAGTTCTTTAACCAAATGACAACGATGCACGGGCTGGTAATGGTTTTCGGTGCGATCATGCCCGCTTTTGTTGGTTTAGCTAATTGGTTAATTCCCATGATGATAGGTGCGCCTGATATGGCTCTACCGAGAATGAACAATTTAAGCTTCTGGATCTTGCCATTTGCTTTTACCATCTTAGTTGCGACACTTTTTATGGAGGGCGGTGGGCCTAATTTTGGTTGGACATTTTATGCGCCTCTTTCAACTACTTACGCTCCTGATACGGTTAATTACTTTATTTTTGGTGTGCATCTGATGGGCGCGTCATCGATTATGGGATCTATTAATATAATAGCGACCGTCATGAATATGAGAGCGCCAGGTATGACTTATATGAAGATGCCATTGTTTGTTTGGACTTGGCTAATTACAGCGTTTTTACTTGTGGCGGTTATGCCGGTTCTTGCGGGCGCAGTCACGATGATGCTTATGGATATTAACTTTGGCACAAGTTTCTTTGATGCCGCTGGTGGTGGTGATCCAGTTCTTTTTCAGCATGTGTTTTGGTTTTTCGGGCATCCCGAGGTTTATATTATAATTCTCCCAGCATTTGGTGTGGTTTCTCAAATCATACCAACGTTTAGTAGGAAGCCTCTGTTTGGCTATTCCTCAATGGTCTATGCGACGGCAGCCATAGCGTTTTTGTCCTTTATAGTATGGGCGCATCACATGTTTACGGTTGGTATGCCAATAGCAGGCGAGCTATACTTCATGTACGCGACTATGTTGATTGCTGTGCCTACAGGCGTAAAAGTTTTTAATTGGATTACAACAATGTATAAAGGCGCTCTCACATTCGAGACGCCGATGCTGTTTTGTATTGCATTTGTAATATTATTCACGTTTGGTGGTTTTACAGGAATGATGCTGTCGATAGCAGCAGCAGATACTCAATACCATGACACATACTTTGTAGTAGCTCACTTTCATTACGTTATGGTTGCAGGAGCGGTGTTCAGTGGAACAGCTGCGATATATTATTGGCTGCCAAAGTGGTGTGGTCGTATGTACGATGAAACGATGGGGAAAGTACAATTTTGGCTCGCGTTTATCGCTTTCAACATAACTTTTATGCCGCAACACTTCCTCGGATTGGCGGGTATGCCAAGAAGATACTCAGATTATGGTCTTCAGTTTGCTGATTGGAATATGGTTTCAAGCATTGGTGCCTTCATGTATGGTGGAGCGCAACTTCTGTTCTTATTTAACGTTATAAGAACAATCGGTTGGGGAAAGCCTGTGGAGGACCCAAAAGTTTGGGAAGGTGCTGATGGGTTGGAATGGACTCTACCTACACCGCCACCCTTTCATACGTTTTCAACGCCTCCTGTCGTAAAATAGGTATTATCTTTAATGAATGGAGCATCACACAAGCCAGTCATCATCAAGTCGATTTTCGCCGCAATAGTGATGTTCTTGTTTGCAATCTTTGTGTTGCCTCCTCTCTATGATTTGTTCTGCGAAATAACAGGTATAGGCGGCAAGACTTCAGGACCTTATCAGGCAGAAAGGCTTACTGTTGACGAAACGAGATTAGTCGAGGTGCAATTTGTGGTGGCTAATAATGCGACGATGCCTTGGGAATTTTATCCTGTGAAGGAGAAAGTTTTTATTCATCCTGGCGAACCAAAAGAAATATCGTATTACGCAAAAAATTTAACAGGTAAGGATATGATCGGGCAAGCAATACCTAATATTCTACCCAATAATGCCGCTGATTATTTCCATAAGACAGAATGTTTCTGTTTTAACAACCAACCATTGAGCGCGGGAGATGATGCTGAATTAATGGTCAGGTTTATCATAGATCCAGATCTGCCCAAAAGTGTAAACACCGTAACACTGTCGTATACTATTTTTGACATCACCGATCGAGTTACCGATCTTCAAATGACACAGCTGTAGAGGGAGATATTATGGCTGAACAAGGCAATTATTACGTTCCCGAGCAGAGCAAACTTCCGCTTCTTGCGGCTTTGGGAATGGGAACTATGGGTTTTGGTGCGGCTACTTGGGTTATAGACGGTCAATCTGCGACCGTCTTTGTTGTTGGTTTAGCGATATTAGCAATAGTCATGTACAAGTGGTGGAGTGTCGTTATAGAAGAAAATATGAGAGGGATGGTTAGCGATCAGTTAAAACATTCCTATGTTTTGGGGATGCTCTGGTTCATTTTTTCAGAAGTCATGTTTTTTGCAGCCTTCTTTGGCGCATTATTTTATGTTCGAGTCCTTGTGAATCCATGGATTGGTGGAGAGGCCGCAATCACTCTTTTTGACGATACGCCTACAGATGCTTCTGTAGCAAATTCTGAATTACTTTACCCAGGATATGAATCTACATGGCCGCCGCTTATAACCCCAGACCAGGCTGCGAATGGAGAGTCTGCTAAGTTCGTTGGCCCAGATCAAGCAATGAGTTTCCCAGGGTTCAGCAATTGGCAGAGGATATTAGCTTGGTTGCCTTTGTGGAATACGATAATTCTTTTAACCTCAAGTTACACGGTAAACATTGCTCATCATGCTTTGAAAGAAGGTAACAGAAAAATATTTACTCGCTGGCTAGGCATTACAGTTTTTCTTGGAGGGGTATTTCTTGTACTTCAGGCTGAAGAGTATATCGAGGCATACCAGCATATGGGTCTCACCTTAGACTCAGGCATTTACGGGACAACTTTCTTTCTGTTAACAGGCTTTCATGGCGCTCATGTTACTCTAGGAACCATAATGCTGCTGGTCTCATTTTTAAGAGGATTGAAAGGCCATTTTAAAAATGATGATCATTTTGGTTTTGAGGCTGCTGCTTGGTATTGGCACTTTGTCGATGTTGTTTGGGTGGGACTATTTCTAGTCGTCTATGTATTTGACTGAATTACATTAATTTTTTGGTGCGACTGTATTTTCCGGGTGTAACTTCTTATCCCAGGGAGCACTGCTTGTTAAGTGACCGGTATATGAACCAATAAAAATTGTCAGCAACAACAATGTTGCGAAAATCACTCGCAACCAAAGAAGTCTTAAGAGTCGCTTTTTAGAACTACCAAGGTCCTTAACTAGAAAGTTGAGTCCTCCAAACAGACTAGCTACCACCCCGATAAAAAGAAGAACTATAATTGTTTTAAATAACATCGCATGCCTATAAAAATTATTTGGTTTATTTAGGATAAATATGACTGACCATTATAAAATACGCTTTCAATGGAATATCACGCCTAAATTACTGCTTTTTTCCGTTTTCTTATTTCCTTTGCTCGTTTATCTTGGCCTCTGGCAACTTGAAAGAGCGGAGGAAAAAACTGCCATCCTTGAGAGGTATGACAATAATAGGTCTAAAAAGACCATTAACGTTACCGAGCTCGATGACGAATCGGATCTTCAATATCGACCTGCGTTTGTAATTGGTACCTTAATCAGTGGTCAGCGTATATTTCTGGATTATAAAGTCAAGCATGGAAAACCAGGATACGAAGTATACGAACATTTAGTCTTTAAAGATCTCCGTGACAGGTCTGACAAGGCGTTACTAGTTAATAGGGGTTGGATAAAGGCATCACTTAATAGAGAGATACTTCCGGATGTAAAGTCCATAGAGTCTATTCAAAAGTATAAAGGCACATTATATAAAAGATTGAAAGGCGGAATTTCTCTTGATGATGGGATAAGATCCCCAAAGTCATGGCCAGTAAGACTAGGCTCTATTGATATTGAGAGAGCTAAGGATATCTTTGAATCGCGAAACTTTTTTAAATACCAGCTTCGACTAGATCAAGGATCTGTGGGGGCATTAGATGCAAGTTGGGAGACGGTTTCGGTGAAGCCAAGCAAACACTTCGGATATGCAATTCAATGGTTTGTTATGTCATTCGTGTTGTTAGTTATGACATTTGTTGCGAATTCAAATGTCATAGTATGGGTGACATCTCGTTTCATGAAATAAAGTACTTTTTGTTTAAGGGATAAATATGGAAGCAGAAAAAATAAAAAACCGAGGGTCGCTAATACAAATCTGGCTAATGTTTTTGATCATCGGTGGGGTTTTAGCCTCGGGTTTTCTTCTAATTCCTGACACCGAGGAAGATCGTAAAAAGATTATGTCACTTCTTGGTACAACTAACACTGGCGAAATTGTTAGTCCTACTGTTGACTTTTCCTCACTATTTGCTCTCCCCCCTTCTGAAAGCTCTAAGTGGAAGATTATTGTAGTAAATCCTGGTAAATGCGAAGTCACCTGTGTTGATATGACCTACAGTATGAGACAAGTTCATATGTTGTTAGGCAAGTCGACACGAAGGGTTGAGAGATTTTTATTAACTGATCTTTCGGTAATTTCGGATACGACGCTAGAAGCCATAAAATCAGTCAATCCATTTCTGAATATTACTGGGTTGGACTCAAGTGAGTTAAAGCAAATTATAGGTACAAGTACTGCTGCATGGGATATGCTGAGCCCAAGGTATTTTGTGCTCACGCCAGATTTTAAAGCTACCCTTTTTTATACAGCTGATCATGATCCAAATGGATTACTAGATGACGTAAAACATCTGCTAAAATATTCACCCATGCGATAAGCAAACAACCAATAGGCTTCCTAATACTCCTCATAATGAATGAATCTGAAATAACAATACGAGACGCGAGCTGGCGTGACTATTTGGAGTTATGCAAACCGAATGTTGTTGGCTTGATGCTTGTAACGTCAATCATAGGAATGATGTTGTCTGTAAAAGAGATGGTTCCAATATTGACATTAGTTTTTGGAAATCTTGGGATAGCACTTTGTGCGGCTTCCGCCGCAGTCATTAATCATGTTGTTGATAGACATGTTGACGACAAAATGGCTCGCACCATCGGTCGTCCGGTGGCTGATGGGCGAATCAAGCCATTTGAAGCAATGATATTTTCCGCTTCAATGTGTCTCTTAGGCGTGTTGATACTGTATCTATACACAAATGTCTTAACTATTTGGTTAACATTAGCCTCGCTTGTCGGATACGCGTTTGTTTACACGATGTTTTTGAAAAGAGCCACACCACAAAATATTGTTATTGGAGGATTAGCTGGAGCCGCACCTCCTCTACTTGGTTGGACAGCTGTGACTGGCGAAATTCATCACAATGCTCTTTTGTTAGTTTTAGTAATTTTTGCCTGGACTCCCCCGCATTTTTGGGCTCTAGCGGTCCATAGAAAAGACGAATATGAGAAGGTTGGAATTCCAATGTTACCAGTGACACATGGAGAGCGGTTTACGAAGATAAATATTTTGTTGTATACACTGCTACTTTTGATCGTAACTACTTTGCCATATCTCACGGGAATGTTTGGTTTGCTCTACCTGATTGGAGAAATACTTTTGGGATTGATATTTTTGTATTGGGCATTTGTAATGTTGGTAAACAAAGATAAGGACGCAGGGATTAAAACCTTTAGGTACTCAATAACATATCTAGCGATTCTCTTTGTTTTAATGCTTGTTGATCACTATCTTTTTCTAATCTGATAACTGGTGCATAGATTATGTTAAGTCAAAAATCAGGGATTCGATTAACCGTATTCGGAGTACTTTGCTTCATCGCTTTGGTTGTAGTTGGCTTTGTATGGAAAATGAATCAACCTGTCGTCATGAAAAAAGAGCAGTTACAGGCCAATGGCGCAATTGTCCTTGATACGCCAAGAATTTTTAGCGATTTTGAACTAATCGACCACTTGGGTCAGAGATTTTCTAAAGAGCAACTTATAGGGAAGTGGAGTATGGTATTTTTTGGCTTTACTCAGTGTCCTGATTTCTGCCCTACTACACTTGCTATTTTGAATGATACTTATGACAAATTGAAAGAATCAGAAAAAGATAAGTTGCAGGTAGTCTTAATTTCCTTGGATCCAGAGAGAGATACAGTTGAATCGCTGTCTGAGTACATCCCCTATTTTAATGCTGATTTTATTGGTGTTACGGGGAATAAGCACTATATAAAAAGATTCGCTAGTGAGGTAAATATTGCATATAACAGAGTATATTTAGATGACGACGAATATACGATTGACCATAGCACGCAAATATTATTAATCAATCCTAAAGGCGATTATCATGGGTTTTTCAAGGTGCCGCATACTCCAGGAAAGCTCCGACAGACATGGCGCTCAATAGCCTATATATTTTAATGTGAAGCAAGCGCTTTAAATTAGTTTGTTTGTTTTACAAGATACGCAGGTTCCAAAAATTTCTATTTGTTGGCGCTCTGAAGCGAAGCTTAATCTACCAGCTATTGACTTGATCTCATTATCAACTTCAGAACTCGATACCTCAGCAACCCTTTTGCACTCATTGCATATCATAAAAAAGTTGCTTCGATTGCTTGATGGGAAGGGACATCCAATGAAAGCATTTAACGCTGAAATTTTAGTGACAAGTCCAAGCCTCATAAGGAATTCGATTGCGCGATAGACTGTTGGTGGATCAACTGATTTATTCGTTTTTCTAGAGAGGATACTTTTAACTTCGTAGGCACCAAGCGGCACAGAGTTTTCCCATATGATTTCAAAAACTAAGCGTCTCAACGCTGTAAAGTTTTGATTTTCAGCCATGCATAATGATTCAGCGTGCTTAATAGCCGCAACTATGCTTTTTTGACGATTACTTTCCTGAAATACTAAACTGTAATTCGTAAGCATGAGCTAAAAAATGTTATAGTATAACATAATAACCAAAATTCTAATTTCCCTTTTTATAATGTTATATTATAACATATTAATTTCATTGGCGACTTTATATCTTGCTTACTGAGATCACTTTCTCATAAATAAATAACGAGCAGGAAAAATTTGTTTCATAAGTCGAATATACCTATCATTACTGATTTACAGATAGAATTAAGCAGATAATTATGGGAGTAAAGCCAGTAGTTCTTGTAGATGGGTCGTCTTATATCTACCGTGCATATCATGCTCTTCCTCCTCTAGTGAGTTCAAAGGGAGTTCCAACGGGCGCTGTAAAAGGTGTCATAAATATGATTAGAAGGCTTCAGAAAGATTATCCTGATAGTCACATTGTCACGGTGTTTGATGCAAAAGGGAAAACCTTTCGTGACGACTTGTATGATCAATACAAAGCCAACCGTCCTCCTATGCCAGACGATTTAAGAGTGCAGATACAGCCGATATATTCGATAATTGAAGCGATGGGTTTGCCATTATTAATGATTGATGGTGTAGAGGCAGATGACGTCATCGGAACACTTGCGAAAAAAGCGTCAGATAGCAACATTAAGGTTATTGTTTCCACCGGAGATAAGGATCTTGCTCAGATTGTTGATAATAATATTGCATTAGTAAATACAATGACGGATCAATTTCTTGATTCACAAGGAGTGAAAGATAAATTTGGAATACCACCTGAGTTAATTATTGATTATCTCGCTCTATTGGGTGATAAGTCAGATAATATTCCCGGCGCACCTGGTGTTGGAGAAAAAACAGCCCTTGCGCTTTTGACATCTCTAGGAAATATTAAAAAAATATATCAAAATTTACATTTAATCCCAAATCTAGCAATTAGAGGTGCCAAAGCACTCCCGGATAAACTCTTGGAGAATCGCTCTTTAGTCGAATTGTCATACACACTTGCAACCATAAAGACGGATGTTGAGACAGACTTTGATATTTATGATATCCCGATGGTGTCTCCTAAGGAAGAGTTACTTTTTGAGATATTTACTGAATTAGAATTCAAAAATTGGTCTAAAGAGTTAGATGAGAAATTGAAGTCCAAAGGTAAAAATGAAGATGTTTTTGAAAATCTGCAAGAACTACCCAGTTCTCAAATTCCTAAAGATCACAATATTGAAACTGAGTATGAAACTGTTTCAACGGTTCACGATTTAAAAAGATGGATTAAAAAAATCAATGATTTTAAGTATCTTGCTATCGATACTGAGACTGATAGCTTAGATTACATTTCTGCTAATCTAGTAGGGTTATCTATTGCTGTCGAAGCTGGAAAAGCAGCTTATATACCAATTGGTCATAGTTATCTCGGCGCGCCTGATCAACTCGACAAAAAATTAGTAATCCGTGAATTAAAACCGGTTTTAGAAGACGTTAATATTAAAAAAGTGGGCCAAAATATTAAATTTGATATGAGTATCTTCAATCAACATGGTATTCATTTAAAGGGCATCAGTCATGACACTATGTTGGAGTCTTATGTAATTGATTCTGTTGCTACACGCCATGATATGGATAGTCTGGCCCAAAAGTACTTAGAAATTAAAACTGCAAGTTTTACTGATATCGTAGGGAAAGGAGCAAAGCAAATCACGTTTGATCAAGTGGAAATTGACCAAGCCACAAACTATGCTGCTGAGGATGCGGATGTAACATTAAAACTGCATGAAACGCTTTGGCCAAGAATTCAATCAGATTCTAATTTAGCATTTGTGTTTGAACAGATTGAAGTTCCACTAATCAGTGTACTCTCTCGGATAGAGAGAAAAGGTGCTCTTATAGATTCAGATTTACTATTCGAGCAAAGTTCAGAACTCGCGGTGAAATTATCGAGTATAGAGCAAGAGGCATGGCAGCAAGCAGGAGAAGAATTCAATTTATCTTCTCCCAAACAGATTGGAGAGATTCTATTTACCAAACTTCAGATTCCTGTGATTAAAAAAACAGCAACAGGTGTGCCGTCCACTAGAGAAGAGGTATTACAAGAGCTTGCTTTGAATCATTCGTTGCCAAAAATCTTGCTCCAACATCGTGGTCTTTCAAAGCTAAAGTCGACATATACCGACAAGTTACCGGTTATGATTAATAAAAGAACCAAACGAATTCACACGTCTTATAATCAGTCAGGTACAGCTACTGGAAGACTCTCTTCATCTGATCCAAACCTACAAAACATACCAATAAAAAGCGACGAAGGGAGGCGAGTTAGGCAAGCCTTTATAGCAGCTCCGAATTGCAAAATCGTTGCTGCTGATTACTCGCAAATTGAATTAAGGATCATGGCGCATCTTTCTGAAGACAAAAATTTAATAAATGCGTTTCAGCTGGGCAAGGATATTCATTCTGCGACTGCCTCGGAGGTTTTTTCAGTTGATGCGGATGCTGTCTCGGCCGAACAGAGAAGGAGTGCTAAAGCAATTAATTTCGGATTAATTTATGGGATGTCCGCGTTTGGTTTATCAAAGCAATTAGGTATTAATAGAAATCAAGCTACTGAGTATATTGCGATGTACTTTGATAGGTACCCTGGAGTTCGGATATATATGGATGAAATTCGAAAGTTAGCTGCGACTCAAGGATATGTTGAAACTTACTTTGGACGACGCCTTTATCTGCCAGAGATTAATTCGTCTAATGGGATGCGACGGCAAGCTGCTGAAAGAACAGCGATTAATGCGCCAATGCAAGGCACTGCGGCTGATATTATTAAATTAGCTATGATATCCGTTGATAGCTGGTTGCTAGACTCCAAAATGGACAGTTCCATTATCATGCAGGTACATGATGAGCTAGTGTTAGAGGTTGCTGAAAATGAACTCTCAACTGTGCTGGAACAACTTGAGAAAAGGATGGCAAATGCCGCTAAATTAAAAATTCCGTTAGTTGTTGATATTGGAATTGGTGATAATTGGGATCAGGCGCATTAAAATTCCACTTATTTTTAAAAACTTTTGAACTTTTTAAAATCTTGGTGTCAAAGATAGAGCAACGCAAAGTTGCAATTTATCTCCCCCGAGAGATGTTAGTAGATGTTAGACCCCTAAGTAGCAAGAAGCTCCTGAATCATTGAGGATTCAGGAGCTCTCTTGTAAACCATGAGTTTATTTTCTCTTCAAACTCCTTTAGCCCTAGCTTGCTTTTAGATGAAAATAGTTGAACAGAAATACTTGGCAAGGATAATTCCGGATCTAGAGTAAAGTTTTTTACCTTTTCTAACGTAGTTTTTAAGGCATTATTTTTTTGTTTGTCGGCTTTTGTTAGTAATATGTGAACCTCCAGATTTGTCTGAGAACTCCACATTAATATTTGACGGTCATATTCTGTCAAGGGATGCCTGCTATCCATTAGTAGAATTAAACCACGTAAACTTTGGCGAAATCTAAGATACTCAGACAGATTTATATCCCACTTTCTTTTGACAGATAGCGGAACTTTCGCATAGCCATATCCTGGTAGATCTACCAATCGTTGCTTTTCATTTAATTCAAAAAAATTTATTAATTGTGTTCGGCCTGGTGTCTTGCTGGTTTTTGCAAGTTTCTTATTTTTAACCAATGTGTTCAGAGCTGTCGATTTTCCAGCATTCGATCTACCTGCAAAAGCGATTTCGATTCCCTCATCTGGTGGGCATAATGATAATTTTGGGGCACTGGATAAAAAAGATACTTTTTGAAAATTCACCATCATAAATTGCAATTTTTTTCAGATTTGTTGGTTAGAAAACTGAGTCAGATGTTATATAATGCCTCCGCAAGCGGAGGAACACCAGTGACGCATGTTATAACGTATATAGTCTGCCCCTTTAGATTTGGAAACATAGATGATTAAATATTATTTTCTCTTGATGGTCTCAGTAGTTTTGCTTTTATTTTCTGCGTCATCACAGTCTGCAGGAGATGCAGCTGCTGGACAAAACAAAGTACTGGTGTGCGCTGGGTGTCATGGGTCAGACGGGAACAGCTTAGTCCCAAATTTCCCCAAAATTGCCGGACTTGGCGAAAAGTATATTACTGAACAGCTGAGATTAGTTAAATCGGGTGAGAGAATCATTATGGAGATGACTGGAATATTGGACCAATCATCAGACCAAGATTTACAAGATATGGCAGCTTACTACAATCAAAAGCAGAGAACGATTGCTGGTTCAAAAGAAATTGAGTTGATTGGAATATCGGATCCAGATAAAGCTTTGGCACTTGGCGAAAAAGTCTACCGAGGCGGAAATATTGCTAATGGTGTGGCTGCATGTACAGGGTGTCACTCTCCCTCAGGCAATGGAAACGGCCCCGCAGGATACCCAGCTTTAGGTGGTCAATATGCAGAGTACATTGAGAAGCAGCTTCTGGCATACAGAAGAGGTGAGCGAGCCAGTGGTAATAATGCTTCAATTATGCAAGGGGTAGCGGCTAATTTGAGCGATAAAGAAATAAAAGCGGTCTCAAATTATATATCGGGATTGAATTAAATGAATTTACTTGGGTCTTAATAAGCATGATAAAACAAATTCAGAGATTTCGTAACATCGCTTTCATGGTGATATTTGTTTCTGTGGGCCTAAAAGCAGAGATGTTTGAAGCGGGAGTAGACTACGAAATTTTGCCACAAGTAATACGAACTGCTGATTCTTCTAAAATAGAAATCAATGAAGTTTTTCATTATGGATGTGTGCACTGCTACAACTTTGAACGAGCGATGAAACCTTGGGTCGAAGATTTAGAAGATGATGTAGATTTTCAGCGAACACCTGCTATATGGCATCCCAGCTTAGAGCCTTATGCGAGAGCATATTTTGTTGGAAGGTCTTTTAATGTTCTTGATAAAACTCATGTTGATTTGTTCGAAGCAATTCATGTAAGAAAGGAATCAATTCAATCTGAGAATGATATTGAGAAAATATTTTCTAAACATCGAGTTGATGGCGAAAAATTTTCCAAAGCGTACAATTCATTTGGTGTTAACAGTCAGGTTAACCAGGCAAAATCTAGAATCAAAGGTTATCGGACACAGGGAACTCCCGAATTGGTTGTTAATGGAAAATACCGAATAACAACGAGAATGGGGAAAGGTTTCGAGGGGATGTTGAGAATCGCTAGTTTCTTGATAGAAAAAGAAAGACAGCTGAAATCTTGATCTAACTCTTCTTGTTTTAACTTTTGGGTACGCTACCTCAAAACTAATCCTTCTTTATTAGGTGTTCATAAAATGAAGCCATCTTTAAAGCCAAATAGTGCAAACTTTTCCTCGGGGCCCTGCGCAAAGAGACCTGGATATAATGTTGCAAATCTTGATGTATCCGCTTTGGGAAGATCCCATCGCTCGATAGTAGGGAAAGATTTGTTAAAAAGAGTGTGTGAAGAGACCTCTTCAGTACTAGGGTTACCAGACGATTACCGAGTTGGAGTTGTTCCAGCTTCTGATACAGGTGCATTTGAAATGGCAATGTGGTCAATGCTTGGGGAGAGACCGGTTGACCTTTGTGCATGGGAATCTTTTGGTAAGGGATGGATTAATGATGCGGTTAATCAGTTACGGCTGTCGGAAATTTCTTTGTTTGAGGCAGACTATGGAGATTTACCTAAACTAGAACTAACCAATAGTGATAATGATATCGTTTTTACCTGGAACGGGACTACCTCCGGTGTAAAGGTGCCAGACTCAGATTGGATTGATAGCAATCGTCGGGGGCTAACATTTTGTGATGCGACATCGGCAGTGTTTGCTATGGATATGCCTTGGGACAAGTTGGATGTTACTACATTTAGTTGGCAGAAGGTTTTAGGGAGTGAGGGAGCTCATGGCATGCTTATCTTAAGCCCAAGAGCCGTTGAACGTTTAGAAACTTACACGCCGTCTTGGCCTCTTCCTAAACTATTCCGATTGACTAAATCAGGGAAATTAATAGATGGGATTTTTTCGGGTCAGACTATTAATACTCCATCTTTATTATGCGCTGCAGACTATTTAGACGCATTGGAGTGGGTTAGATCTTTGGGTGGTATAAATGCAGCAATTAAAAAGTCAGAGGACAATCTAAGTGTTATCAAAGCCTTCGTCGATGAGAGAGAATGGATTGGCTTCTTAGCAAATAAAATTGAAACATTATCAAACACTAGTGTTTGTTTAAAATTAGATTTATCGGCAGAAAAAGTAAAGCAAATGACTAAATTGCTGGAATCAGAACAGGTTGCTTTCGATATTGGCTCTTACAGAGACGCGCCTGCGGGCCTTAGAATATGGTGTGGAGCAACAGTTGAGCAAGAAGACTTAATTTTGTTGATGCCATGGTTGGATTGGGCTTTTGAAAAGATTAAATAAATATAATAAATGAGATAAGTTAATGTTTAATATTCAGGTTTACAACTCGATAGCAAAATCAGGACTCAGTAAGTTTGATTCTAAAAAATTTAATATAAGTACTGAGGTCGTCGAGCCTCAGGCATATCTGATGCGAAGTCATAAACTACATGGTCAGCCTATCCCATCGTCTCTTGTGGCTTTAGCAAGAGCAGGTGCAGGAGTAAATAATATTCCGGTGGAGGAATATACAGAGAGAGGTATTGTTGTATTTAATACTCCTGGAGCAAACGCAAATGCCGTCAAGGAATTAATAGTAGCTAGTTTATTAATTGGATCGAGGGATATTATAGGCGGGATCGAATATGCTAATGCTTTGATAGGTGTTAATGATTTTGCAGAAATGAACCGCTTGTTAGAAAAAGAAAAAAAGCGATTCGCAGGAGAAGAAATTTTTGGAAAGACTTTAGGGATCGTGGGATTAGGTGCAATAGGATCTATGGTAGCTAATTTAGGTTCCAGTTTAGGCATGAAAGTGATTGGTTATGATCCAGCCATCTCAGTGGAGACTGCATGGCAACTATCAAGTAAAGTAAAAAGAATGGATAGTTTAGAAACCTTATTAAGCCAATCTGATTTTGTCACACTCCATGTTCCAGCTATCCCGTCAACTAAGGATCTTATTAATAGTAAAAATCTCCGCAAGATGAAACCTTCAGCCAAGCTCTTAAACTTTGCCCGGGCAGAAATAGTGAACTTAAATGATTTAATTGATGCTATCGAAAACAAAGTAATTGGCGGATATATCAGTGACTTCCCAATGCCAGGGATGATTGGATTAAAAAATGTCCTATTGATGCCACATATTGGAGCGAGTACGAAGGAAGCAGAAGAAAATTGTGCGGTAATGGCGTCAGAGCAATTAATTGATTTTTTAGAAAATGGAAACATTATAAATTCTGTGAACTTCCCCTCCACTGAAATGGCTCGTACTGACGGCACTCGGATAACCTTTACCAACGAAAACATTCCGAAAGTTCTCGGACACGTCTTATCAGTCTTTGCTGACCTAAACTTAAATATTATAGATATGGTGAATAAAAGCCGAGGAGATATTGCTTATAATATTATAGATGTGGAGGGGAAAATTGATTTGGCTATTGATAGAAACATTGCAAATATAAGTGGAATAGTTAATGCCCGAAAGCTTTAAGAGTGTTCGTGATTTTACAATGCTACATTCAAATGCATTTTAAGATAAAAATTATGAAATTATTGGTATAAATATGAGTAAGGTTTTACCAGTCATAGTAGGTTTTGGAGGATATAATTCTGCCGGTCGGAGTTCCTTCCATCAAGGGTTCAAACGCACGATTATAGAATCATTGAACGAAGAAGATAAGCGTAACACTATTTTGAGTCTTGCCTGTTTAATGGGCTTAGTCTCTTGGAAAGATGATACTTACATAAGTGCATCGGGTGAATTTTTAGATGAAGAAGAAGTTGTTAAAGCTTACGAGGGAATTGTGCTCGCAGGTACATTAATTCGTGAGATCGAGCATTTTGATAGCCGTGCTATTCCAGGGAATAAAAAAATCAACTTTTCCTCTGAAAAGAAATTAGTTTTTAAAATGTTGAAAAGAGATTTGCCCGAGTACCCCCCTAAAGATTGGAAGATAAAAATATTACCTAATTCGGAAGTAGAGGTTACCTCGAGTGGTAAAACCGAATTTTTTGTTTCCTCACATTATGAACTGAGCTCAAAAGCTGCGGGGCAGTTACCTCAAGGGTTCTGCCCTGAGTCTTATTATACTTCGAGGTTTCATCCAAGGGGTTTGCAAATGGCAATACTCGGAGTGAATGATGCGCTCAATTCTGTGGGTATTCCGTGGGATCTCTTGAGTAAAAATCTTAGCCCAAATGAGGTGGGAGTCTACTCATCGAGCGTATTTGGTCAAGTAAATGAAGAAGCTTTCGGAGGTCTTTTTAAATCAAGATTAAGAGGAGATAGAACAACGTCAAAACAAGTTCCACTAGCCTTAAATTCAATGCCTGCAGATTTTATAAATGCCTATGTATTGGGGAATATAGGGCATACGGAGGCAACGACTGGGGCATGTGCTAGTTTCTTATATACGGTTAATAGCGCAATAAGAGATATTCAAGCAGGCCGATGCCGCTTAGCCGTTGTGGGTAATTCCGAAGCGCCGATCACTCCTGAGATGTCTGAAGGTCTGTCTAGTATGAGTGCTCTGGTTACAGAAGATGGATTAAAAAGAATAGACGGTTTGGATAAAGTAAACTGGCGATCCTCGAGCCGACCTTTTGGGGAAAATTGTGGATTTACCTTGGCCGAGGCTTCTCAATATATTATTTTAATGGACGACAAACTAGCACTGGAATTAGGGGCTATCATTTATGGAGCATTCCCGGGAGTCTTTGTAAACGCGGATGGCATCAAGAAATCCATATCTGCTCCGGGGCCTGGGAACTATTTATGTTTTGCAAGAGCAGTGTCATCAGCAATAAGTTTGCTTGGAGAAAAGAGTATTCAACATAATAGTTTTGTTCACGCACACGGATCTAGTACGCCTGCCAATAGAACAACTGAATCAGAGGTACTAGATAAGGTGGCAGAGGCGTTTGATATTTCCGATTGGCCTGTGGCAGCAGTAAAATCATACGTTGGTCACAGTATGGCCGCTGCAAGTGGTGATCAGGTAGTTTCGGCATTGGGTACTTTTTCTTATCAGGTGATTCCGGGTATTAAAACCATTGACAGGATTGCTAAAGATGTCAGTCAAGAAAGATTGTCTTTTTTACTGCATGATAAAGATGTCAGCTCGAATCCAATGGACGTTGCCTTCATTAATTCCAAGGGTTTTGGAGGTAATAATGCAAGTGGTTATGTCATTTCTCCAAAGAAGTCAGAGGAATTATTGATGCTGAAATACTCAGATAAAGACTTTTCTAATTATTTGACTCGGCGGGAGGTCGCCCTAGAGAGAGCAAGCGTTTACCGTAAAAGCGCAGATCGAGGAGACCTAGATATTATTTATAAATTTGGTGAAGAGCAAATAGAAGATTCTAAAATTAAAATTTCAAAAAGTGGAATTAGTATTCCCGGTTATGAGAAAGATATTTCATTTGATGAGTAATCACTGATCACCAATTAAAGACAACATAAAATTATCCAAAGATTTTACAAAGGCCAAATCAACTTCTCTGCCATGATTGATAATTATCGTTTTTGTTGAAAAATTCGTATTTTCTTTATTCTCATTTATTAGAAATTTCCCTCCATGTATCGCAACTAAACTTCCAGTGTTTCGATCGATAATTGCGCCTCCTGAGTTCCCTGCTTTTGAATCACAGTTATGTAATAAAATGCCATCGAGCTTTAAGATTTTGGAACGTATTCTCTCGCATGGATTGTTTAATATTATTTTGTCAGAAAAGCTATCAAAGCCAATAGAGACTAAATTCACTTCACTCTTTCCAGTTTCTTTTAGCCTTATTCCTGGCGAGGGCACACTATTTTTGATATAGAAAAAAATATAGTCGCTGGCAGCCTTATCAATATCATTGTCAAGAGGAGAGTAATTAGTGTTTGAGGTCCTATCAAAAGGTCTTTTATTAAATCGGCTATTACCTAATTTAAAAAAGCAATTTTTATACCTCCTACCACTCTCTTTATCGAAAAGTGTGTGTGCAGCTGTTACAAAAATAGATCCTTTTTCTAAATCTCGAGGGGATAAAAGAACCTTTGTGCCAAGCCCACGGAGAACTTTATCACATTCAATTGTTCCGAAAGAGTCTGCTAGTCCAATCATTTCCTGCTCTATCTCTCGGTCGGATTTTGCATTATTGGAAATAATAGCCAAAAACGCGATCCAAATTATGAAACGAGTTTTTATGTAAGGTCTCCCCATTTTGATTGAATGATACTTAATGCCGCTAATGGTGCTGTCTCGGTCCGGAGTATTCTTGGGCCGAGCGAGATAGCGTCGAATCCAGTTTCTTTTGCTATAGTCATCTCTTTCTTTGAGAAACCTCCTTCTGGACCTGAGACTATTGAAATCTCATTTTTGACGGAGCCGATTGATTTAAGAGTTTTATTACACCCAGGCGTGAGTATTATTTTTTTTCCTGACGAATTTGAAGTTACAGCATCTGAAAAGCTTTGAATTTGCTCAATAGTGGGAAGACAATTGCGCCCTGATTGCTGACATGCGTTTATTATAATTTTTTGCCAGTGATTTAGTTTATGGGATAAATTAATTTTTTTAATTTTGATATCAGAGTAATCCGTTTCAATGGGTGTGATAGAGGAAATTCCAAGTTCTGTCGCTTTTTGAATGATCATATCAAACCTGTTGCTTCGAGATATGGCGATAAGCAACCTAGTTTTTATGGGAGAATCGGTATTCTTCTTTATCTGTGTTTTTATTGAAATTAATACAGATTTTTTTTGTATTTCTTGAATATATCCGTGATATTCATAACCAGTTCCATTAAATAGGATAACTTCGTTTTTTATTTTTAATCTTAAAACTGCTGTAAAATAATGCGATTCTGCCTCTTCTAGATTGATACAATCGTCTTGTTGGATATCAATAGAAACAAATATTCGAGGGACTCTCACTGAAGTCCCTCATCTATGCAGCAGATAAATGGCAATTACTACTAATTTAGTATTTGTAGGCATCGTTTTTAAATGGGCCATTAACTGATACACCAATATAACTTGCTTGTTCGTCTGAAAGTTTGGTGATTACGCCTCCAAATCCAGAAACCATGTAGCTTGCCACTTCCTCATCTAAATTTTTTGGCAGAACTTCTACCGCTAGGCACTTCGCTTTTTCTTTGGAGGTTTGAGTAGCAAATTGACGCTTGTATAGTTCCATCTGCGCTAATACCTGGTTGGCAAAAGATCCATCCATAATTCGGCTGGGGTGACCCGTGGCATTTCCTAGGTTCACTAATCGGCCCTCCGCAAGAAGTAACAAGTGATCATTTTTACTTTCATCTCTATAGATTTTATGAACCTGAGGTTTTACTTCCTCCCAAGTCCAAGTCTCCCTCATATACGCAGTATCGATCTCATTATCAAAATGTCCAATGTTTGCAACAACACAACCGGACTTTAAATTACTGAGAATGCTCTCTCCACATACATTAAAGTTTCCAGTGCTTGTGACAAGCAAGTCAGTGTTTTGAAGAAGCGAAGTATCTACGCCATGAGATGGATTTCCATCGATATAAGTTGATACTACTTCAAATCCATCAAGGCAGGCTTGCATTGCGCATATAGGATCAACTTCAGTAACCTTGACTATCATTCCTTCTTGACGCAAGGATTGAGCAGAGCCTTTTCCAACATCTCCATATCCAATAACAACAGCTTTTTTCCCCGATAAAAGATGATCGGTTGCACGCTTTATGGCATCATTAAGGCTATGCCTGCATCCATATTTATTGTCACACTTGGACTTAGTTACTGAGTCATTTACGTTTATCGCGGGTACCAATAATTCCCCCTTTTCTAACATTTCGTACAGTCGATGAACTCCTGTTGTTGTTTCTTCTGTAATACCGTGAACATTTTCTAAAACTTCTGGAAATTTATTGTGCAAGAGTGCGGTTAGATCTCCTCCGTCATCAAGCACCATATTTGCGTCCCATGGTTTTCCATCCTTGAGCACTTGCTGCTCTAGACACCATTCATACTCTTCTTCAGTTTCTCCTTTCCACGCAAAAACAGGAGTCCCTCCGGCAGCCACTGCGGCAGCGGCATGGTCTTGTGTTGAAAATATGTTGCATGAGGTCCATCGTACATCGGCCCCCAGACTTTTTAGTGTCTCAATAAGAACAGCTGTCTGTATGGTCATGTGAATACAACCAAGAATTCTTGCGCCCGCCAAAGGTTGCTCAGTTTGGTACTTATCTCGCAATGCCATTAATGCTGGCATTTCTGTCTCTGCTATTATTATTTCCTTTCTGCCCCAATCCGCTAAGCTTATGTCTGCTACTTTAAAGTCACTGAAGTTTGGGTCTATTTTTTCTGCTGCTGAAATCATTACAAGTATCCTTTTTGTTAGATTGCGTTTTCTTTACAAATATTTTTTTAAGTCTTCTGATTTATCTATTTTCTCCCAAGGCACATCGAGGTCATCCCTGCCAAAATGTCCATAAGCTGCAGTTTTCTGATAAATGGGCCTATTAAGGTCTAGCATCTCAATAAGTCCTCTGGGTCTTAAGTCGAAGTTTTCCGAAACAATTGCAGCGATTTTATGATCCTCCAATTTCCCAGTGTTATAAGTATCAATGCTTATCGATGTTGGCTCTGAAACACCTATTGCGTAGGAGATCTGTATCTCACATTTATCTGCTAAACCAGATGCAACAATATTTTTAGCTACGTACCGACCTGCGTAAGCTGCCGAGCGGTCAACTTTTGTCGGGTCTTTCCCTGAGAATGCTCCTCCGCCATGACGCGCCATACCTCCATATGTATCAACGATAATTTTTCTACCTGTGAGCCCACAATCTCCAACAGGACCGCCAATAATGAATTGGCCAGTTGGGTTTATATGAAATTTTGTTTCATTATGTATCCACTTCTCAGGTATTACTGGCAAAATAATCTCTTGTTTTACTGCTTCTTGCAGCTCTGGTAGTGAGATATCAGGAGAGTGCTGAGTCGACAATACAATCGCGTCTATAGATACGGGTTTTTCATTCTCATATTTAAACGTAATTTGACTTTTTGCATCTGGCCTTAACCAGGGGAGCAACCCATTTTTTCTAACTTTAGCCTGTTGTTTTACTAAAAGATGCGAGTAATGAATTGGCGCGGGCATGAATGCGTCAGTTTCGTTCGAGGCATAGCCGAACATTAAGCCTTGATCCCCTGCACCGATATCCTTGCTTGCCGAGGCATCCACTCCCATGGCGATATCACCAGATTGTTTTCCGATGGCATTTAAAACAGCGCAGTTATTTCCATCAAAGCCAACATCGGAATTATCATATCCAATATCAATGATGACTTTCCTAACAACATCTTCGAGATCTACGTATGTATTAGTTCGTACTTCTCCTGCAATAATCGCCATGCCTGTTTTCACCATCGTCTCTACCGCCACCCTAGAGGACGGATCATCGGATAAAATAGCATCTAGCACAGCGTCTGATATCTGATCTGCCATTTTATCTGGATGTCCCTCTGATACAGATTCAGATGTAAATAATTTGTAATGTTGCATAATACCGCCTCTATTTTTTAAAAATGTGTATTTGTGTTTTAAAACCGTTTCTCTGAGCAATAAACATACTTTCTATTTTTTTTAATTTGCATTCTTTCGCCCATTTTTCAATAGTCTCTGGCTCAAATCCATACCATAAGTCTCCACACGACGTCTTAGTCCATTCTTGGTTATGGTTACATAATTCCGTAATAAGCATGAAACCATTTTCTGCTAAAACGGCTGAGCATTCTTTTAGAACATTTTGTGGATTAATATTGTGGTGGAGCACCATATTGAGTGATATAAGATCCGCTTTTGTCGTTTGGAACTTGAACTCTTTTAAGTTGCCTAAAAAAGTAGAAACATTATTAAGCTTTTTGCTTGTAATGTTTTGGATGCACTCTTCAAGAACTTCTTTAGCATTATCAATTGCAATGACTTTGTCGAAGAGAGAGCTTAATGTGGGCAGAAAGTCGCCCAGTCCGGAGCCAACATCAACCGCTAATCTCCCCTCAATATTATGTTTAGGAAGTAAATTTTCTATGCTTGGACCATAATTCAACCAACTCGCTATCAGATCTTGATTCTCCTGAAATAAGCTCACGTTTTTGTTGAAAAACTCGATTGAAACTTTCTCTCTCGCAGTTTTGATACTTTCGATATTCCTTTCGACAGACTCACTTAACTTGAAGCTATTTATTGTTTTGAACAGTGTGCTTTGAAAACTCTGCAAGTTTTCTTCAGGATTAAAATTATTTCTTCGGTAAAAAATATTAGCTCCATCTCTTTTAGTCGAAACAAGATGACTTTTCCAGAGCACTTTTAGATGATGACTCATTGCTGGCTGCCCGATCTCAAATATCGAACAGAGCTCCAAAACACCGAAAGAATTATCTTGAAGTACTTTTAATATTTCAACACGTAGAGGGTCCCCAACCGCTTTGCATAAGGGATTGAAATTGGAAACATCAACAGAACTAGTCACGAACTTTTTAGCGCTAAAACCCATAACTTTATTATATCAATAAGTTTTTATATAAACAAATTTTGATGCTTTTTAGGTGTTGCATTGGCTGGTGTTTATTTTTAAGCAAAGATAAAATGGATTTATAAAAATAAAAAGGTAATGCTTAATGGAAGATAGAAGAATACTTGCCAATGCAGTTCGAGCATTGAGTATGGATGCTGTTCAACGTGCCAATAGCGGTCATCCTGGCGCCCCAATGGGTATGGCAGACATTGCAGAAGTGTTATGGAATGATTTTTTATCGCATAATCCCAATGACCCCAACTGGATTAATAGAGATCGTTTTGTTTTGTCTAATGGACATGGCTCAATGCTCCTATATTCACTTCTTCATTTATCGGGTTATGAACTTTCAATAGATGAGATTAAAAATTTTCGTCAGTTGCACTCCATGACACCAGGGCATCCGGAATATGGATATGCTCCAGGTGTAGAGACGACTACTGGACCTTTGGGACAAGGTTTGGCGAACGCTGTGGGTATGGCTATCGCTGAAAAAGTTTTGGCCGATCAATTTAATAAGGATAGTCACAGAATCATTGATCATAATACTTATGTGTTCTTAGGTGATGGTTGTTTAATGGAAGGTATATCACATGAGGTATGTTCTCTTGCAGGGACGCTTGGCCTAGGTAAATTGATCGCGATTTACGATGATAATGGGATTTCAATCGATGGCGAAGTTGAAAATTGGTTTACAGATGATACAAAAAAACGTTTTGAAGCTTATGGGTGGGACGTTATAAGTGATGTTGATGGACACGACAACAACAAAATAGCTAGCGCATTGAAACAAGCAAAATATAAAACTGACAAACCCACTTTGATTTGCTGTAAAACAATTATTGGATTTGGATCGCCTAATAAAGAGGGAAAGGAAGAGTGTCATGGCGCGGCGTTGGGAGATGATGAAGTTGCGCTCACTAGAAAAGCCCTTAATTGGAATCATAAACCTTTTGTAATTCCGTCTGAAATTTATGAGGCTTGGGATGCAAAAAATGCAGGTCAGAAAAAGCAAGACCAGTGGGATGTTCTGTTTAATCATTATCAGCAAGAGTACCCAGATCTAGCTCTAGATCTTCAAAGAAGAATGAAGGGTGAAATTCCTGCGGGTTTCGAAGCAAGCGCAAACCATTATATACAAGAGTGTCAGAGTAATTTTGAGAAAATCGCATCGCGAAAAGCGTCTCAAAATTGTCTGAATGCATATGGTCCGATGCTGCCTGAATTACTGGGTGGATCGGCAGATCTCGCTGGGTCAAATCTTACTATTTGGAAAGGCTCAAAGCCGATCAAATCGGATGATGCATCTGGTAACTATATATTTTATGGAGTCAGAGAGTTCGGTATGTCTGCAATCATGAACGGAATATCGTTGCATGGTGGTTTTATTAATTATGGAGCGACATTTCTCATGTTCATGGAATATGCTAGAAATGCAATTAGAATGTCTGCGTTGATGAAGAGAAGGAGTATTTTTGTCTACACTCATGATTCGATTGGATTGGGAGAGGATGGTCCAACGCATCAACCAGTTGAGCAATTGACTGCACTTCGCGCTACGCCAAACTTATATACTTGGAGGCCCTGTGATACGGTAGAATCTGCCACCGCGTGGAAGCACGCAATTATGCGAGATGAAGGTCCTACAGCGTTAGTTTTTAGCCGGCAGAGCTTAGAGCCCGCAATACGAGATAATGAACAAGTGGCATTAATATCCAAAGGTGGGTATGTCTTATTAGATCATCCAGATCCAAAATTATTGTTTATAGCAACGGGATCAGAAGTGAATATAGCTATTCAAGCTGCTCGAGAGCTAAAAGTAGCAGGTATATCAGCGCGAGTTGTTTCAATGCCGTGTGCTGAGCTTTTTTGTTTACAAGATAAAGACTATAGAGATAGGGTTTTACCGCCAAATCTTTTAAACCGTATCGCAGTAGAGGCTCTTCATAAAGATTACTGGTATAAATTTGTTGGTTTGTCCGGAATTGTGGTTGGGATGGAAACATTCGGCGAATCAGCCCCCGGTGATGTGCTAATGCAAGAATTTGGCTTTACTGAGGAAAATCTTGTCAATGTTGCGAAGGGGATGCTTTCTTAGGTGTTTAATATCGCAATCAACGGCTTTGGCCGGATAGGTCGGTCTGTGCTTCGTGCCTTTTATGAAAGTGATCAGGATCTTGGATTTAAAATAACAGCGATAAACGAGATAGCCGAAGTTCGCACCATGGCTCACCTGACTCGTTATGACTCGACTCATGGCAAGTTTTTTGGTTGTGTGAATACCGATGGTAAAGATTTAAAGATAGACGATGACCTTATTTCTGTTAGCCATCATCATGACTTAAACTGTTTGCCGTGGCTTAAACATGATATTGATATCGTAATTGAATCTAGTGGATCTTATTCTAAGCGTGAGCAAGCAGAATTACATATAAAGTCAGGTGCAAAGAGGGTTCTTTTTTCACAGCCTGCTGATCGGTGTGTTGATAACACTATCGTATTCGGTGTGAACGAGCATCTCTTAAAAGATTCCGACTCGATTATATCGGGGGCTTCTTGCACGACAAATTGTGTGGTGCCACTGATAAAAATTATTCATGATAAGTTAGGTATTGAAAGTGGTGTAATAACAACAATTCACTCTGCAATGAACGATCAGCCTGTTATTGACGCGTTTCACCATACAGACTTAAGGAAGACTAGAGCAGCGATGAACTCTATGATACCAGTTGATACAGATTTAGCACTTGGGATAGACAGAGTGTTGCCAAATCTGACAGGAAAATTTCAAGCGCAAGCGATGAGAGTGCCTACAATTAATGTCTCTGCAATCGATTTGTCAATTTTGGTTTCAAAAAGCACCTCTGTTGAGGAAATAAACTCGATATTGTTCGAATCTGCAAATGGAGATTTCTCGAACATCTTAGGTTATACAGATGAGCCACTCGCATCTTGCGATTTCATCCATGATAAAAGAAGTGGAATTGTAGACTCCTGCCAGACACGAGTAAGTGGAGCTAAGCTAGTCAAAATTTTAATATGGTTCGACAATGAATGGGGATATGCTAACCGAATGCTAGACATCATAAGACTTTGGATTACGAGACATTAGATATATGAGAATGATGGAAGAAGTAGACATGGCTAACCGTCGGGTTCTGATTCGATTGGATCTAAATGTTCCTATGCATCAAGGAATCATCGATAGCTCAATAAGAATTGATAAAGCACTACCCACTATAAAGCTTGCGTTAAAGACTGCCAGTAATGTTGTAATTATGTCTCATTTGGGACGACCGAAAGAGGATACATTTGATCAAAAATATTCTTTAGATCCTGTTGCCAAATATTTGGCACAAAAGCTCGATACTAATGTTTCTCTCTGTCGAAATATTTCAGATTTGGCTAGTTTGCAATCAAAGCTAATCTTACTGGAAAATGTCAGGTTTAATAAAGGTGAGAGTGAAAATTGCGAGCAGTTATCAAAACGTTATGCAGCAATGTGTGACATTTTCGTTATGGACGCTTTTGCAACTGCTCATCGGGCGCAAGCCTCAACTTATGGCGTTGCGAAATATGCACCGATCTCATGTATGGGTCCTCTTTTAAAGAGGGAAGTAGAGTTTTTGAATTTCTGCTTCAGTAGTCCAAAAAAGCCAGTAGTCGCGATAGTAGGAGGTTCAAAAGTGTCGTCTAAGTTGGGCGTTTTGGAAAATCTTGCCAATAGAGTCGACAGTCTAATTGTTGGCGGTGGAATAGCAAACACCTTTTTAGTTGCTGCGAACAAAGATGTTGGAAAATCACTTTATGAGAAACAGTTAGTCGATAGAGCGAGAGCGATCATGGATAAAGTTGAGGTTATATTGCCATCGGATGTTGTGGTTTCAACTGAGATATCTGATAAAAGTGTGGCTCTTAAAAAATTGGTGGATGATATTGGTCCAGATGAAATGATTCTTGATATTGGAATATCATCGTCAGAAAGAGTGTCAAAAATACTTGAAGCTTCGGGAACTATTATTTGGAATGGGCCAGTTGGCGTTTTTGAAATTGAGCAGTTCAGCGAGGGTACAAAGTCAGTTTCTGTCGCGGTCTCTGAGAGTGGTGCATTTTCAATTGCAGGTGGAGGCGATACGCTTGCCGCGATTGAAAAGTATAAAATTTCAGAAAACATCTCATATATTTCAACTGGTGGCGGTGCTTTTTTAAAATTTCTTGAGAATGGAAGACTGCCTGCGATAGATATATTGAATCAGTGATTGACGGTGAAGTTACATTTTTTTTGGGATTTGTAGTATGGAATTTATAGATTATTCGGGCGTTTATCAGATCGCCATCCCTGTCGTAATAATTGCGATTGTTTTTGAAGTAATATTCTCTATTTTTAGAAAAAGAGAACTTTATAAAGCGGGAGACTTTTTTGGTACAGCAGGACTTCTGCTTGGGAATATTATTGTGTCATTGCTTTTTCAAGGGTCTGTTCTATCTTTATACTTTTTTTTGTACGAGTTTAGATTTTTAAATTTGGTTGATAAATTTCCCCTGGCTTTCTTATGGACGATAACTTTTATAGCAATTGATTTTGTTTTTTATTGGTACCATAGGTGCTCACATCGAGTAAGAATTTTGTGGGCAATTCACATGAATCATCATTCAAGTACTGAAATGAACTTTTCAGTTTCTTTTCGTCAAGCATGGTTTGGCCCGATTTCTAAAGTACCTTTCTTTATAAGTTTACCGCTTATTGGTTTTGATCCCAGTATTACGGCAATAGCGGGAGTGATATCAACTTTTTGGGGTGTGGTTGCGCATACTCAATTGATAGGAAAATTAGGATGGATGGATGGTATTTTTAATACTCCTTCGAACCACCGTGTGCATCATGGCAAAAATAAGGAATATATAGACAAGAACTATGGAAATTTATTAATAATATGGGACCGATTTTTTCGCACTTATCAAAGAGAAGAAAAGAAGGTAATCTTTGGTTTAGTTCAAGATTTGAATACAAACAATCCTGTCGAAATAACATTTTATTCGTGGAAAGAAATTATTACGGATTTGAAAAAAGCATCTTCGTGGAGACAAATTGTAACCATAATTTTTGGAGCGCCATATCCCAACTCCGCTGTTGGAAAAAATAGTTCATTAAGGACTTCTTTGATTAAGGATCTATCTGGATGAGGTGATATTTTGACAGTTTATTGGCGCAAACGTTTAATATCATTTTTTATGCAAGGGAGAACTCGTTACCTTTCGGGAGCCAGTTATTGACGATTTTTTGCCCCAAATCAGGATTATTGTCAATAATCTCCTCAGCATTTTGTTTAGCCAAAGGCAATAAAGAAGCATCTGCCGAAAGATCTGCAATTTTAAATCCAATATCACCTGTTTGACGGGTTCCTAGTATTTCGCCGGCTCCCCGTATTGCCAAATCTTTTTCGGCTATTTTGAACCCGTCATTGGTTTCGCGCATGATTTCCATTCTTTGCCGGCTCATATGTGAGAGTTTTTTGCCATACATTAAGATGCAATAGCTCGGTTTACTGCCTCTTCCTACACGGCCTCGCAATTGGTGTAGTTGAGAAAGCCCCAACCGCTCTGCATTTTCGATAACCATTACTGTGGCATCAGGCACATCTACACCCACTTCAATAACAGTTGTAGCGACTAGTACATTGATATCTTTTCGTTTAAATCTATCCATTATGTCTAATTTTTCTCTCGCTTTAAGTTTTCCATGTACTAAACCAATCGATACTGCAGGCATTTGTAATTGTAATTCTGCGCTAATCACTTTGGCGGCTTCAGCTTCGAGAGCATCTGATTCCTCAATTAGCGTGCAAACCCAATAAACCTGGTTACCTTGTTTAACAAGATCTTTTATTTTTTTAATGACTCCATGTCTCTTTTGATCACTTAGCACTGAGGTCTTTATTGGTTGTCTTCCCGGCGGCAATTCATCTATCACGGAAAAATCAAGATCAGCATAAGCGCTCATTGCAAGTGTCCTAGGAATAGGTGTTGCAGTCATCACTAGTTGATTCGGAATGATTTTAAAATCATTTGGTCCATTAAAACCTTTTTTTAGTAGGGTTAGTCTCTGATTCACTCCAAAACGATGCTGCTCATCAATAATAACCAATCCAAGAGCGCTATATTTAACATTTTCTTGAAAAAGAGCATGAGTTCCAATAATTACTTGCGTGCTTCCATCCTCGATCTTTTGATACACCTCTTCGCGAAGTTTTCCTTTGACTTTGCTGGAGAGGAGATCTATTTGATATTTAAAAGGACTGAGCCACTCTAGAAAATTCAACCGATGTTGTTCTGCTAATATCTCAGTGGGTGCCATTATTGCTACTTGCTTATTATTTAGTAAAATTTGAAGTGAACAAAAAGCCGCTACTATAGTCTTCCCAGACCCTACGTCTCCTTGCACTAGCCTGTGCATGGGTTTGGTTGATGAAATATCGTCAGCTATTTCTTTTATAACTCGGGTCTGTGCACTTGTCATTTTGAAATTTAAATTATTTAAGAAAATTCCTTCTGATTCTAAATCTCGAAACATGGGTTTAGATGTGTGACTTTTTATAGCTTTTCGTTCTGATAATAGGCCAATTTGATATGCGGTAAGTTCTTCAAGAGATAAGATTTTTTGCATTGGATGCGACCGTGCCTCCAAAACATCCAGGTCAGTGTTTGATGGAGGATTATGCAAGAACTTCAAAGCTTCGGAAGATGAAAACTTAGTAACTATTAATTTTTCTGAATCAAGAGGTTTGAAGTCGACATCTGTTTGATTAATACACAGATGATCAAGAACCCTTTTAATAATATCGCGCAACTTATTTTGTGATAGCCCTATCGTCGTTGGATATATTGGGCTTAAAGTGGTATCAAGTGGTTTTAAATTGCTTTTCTCCATTATTGAATATTCGGGATGATAGAACTCAAAGCTGGACTTTCCTCGATGAGCGATTCCAAAACACCTTATGTACGCGCCTTTAATAAACTGAGATTTTTGTGAATTATAGAATTTAATAATCACAGAGCCATAATTGTCAGAAATTCGGCAGATTAAAGTTCTTCTTTTTGAAAAAACTATACCCACGCTCTCTATTTCACCTTCGATTACTACATAATTATTTAACTTAAGATCGGAGATTTTTGTAACTTTTGTTCGATCAACGTATCGATATGGCAGATGAAAAAGCGCATCTTTAAAGGTAAATAAATTTATGTTGTTAAGTTTTTGTGTGATCTTTGGACCTACACCTGGCAATGAACTTAAGGGGCTATTTAGCTCATTATTTTTTTTGGTCATTTTAAATAAATTATTTTTTGGTTTCCCCAACATGATAACAGAATCTAAAAACTAGAATTCTAAACACAACGTTTTTTCTTTGTTATGATCTCAAGCTACTAAAAATAAAGAGTTTTGCTTTGAAAATTTTATTAGTTGGTTGCGGAGATATTGGAGCGAGGGTTGCCGCTTATTTTGAAGACACTCATTGTTGCTTTGGTTTACGTAGAGATGCTAGCTCGCTTGAAAGTCCAATAATACCGATAGAAGCAGATGTTCTTAACAAAGATTTAATGATATCTGTTTTATCTGAGAGTTTTGATGTCGTCATTATAACACTTACCCCAGACGGTTTTACTGAGAGTGATTATAAGAAAACTTATTTAGAGGGAGCTACAACAATTAAGGCAGCTTTAAATTCAATGGCAAACAAGCCAAAGCTGGTCATTTGGGTATCTAGTTCGCGAGTTTACCGATATTCAAATGGACGTCATCATGATGAAAAAACTCCGATTGTTAAAGCTGATGCTTATGTGAGTGCATTGATAGAAGCTGAAGAGGAAATAAAGAAATTTTCAGGTAAGACTATAGTGCTTAGATTCTCTGGAATTTATGGAACAGAGAGACTTCGTTTATTGGACAGTGTAAGAGCAGGTTATGGATGTGAGCAATTTCCTGAGAGGTGGACTAATCGGATTCATATTGATGACTGCGTTCGAGCTCTAATCCATCTAATAAATAAATATTTTGGGGGTTTTGAGTTAGATGACACATATATCGGAACCGATTCACTTCCAGTAACCCAATATGAGCTTAGGGCATGGCTGGCAAATCGTCTTAACATTGAATTAAATAAAAACGCGAAAATTGGTAACATAGGATACAAATTAAGCAACAAACGGTTATTAAACTCAGGTTTCAAACTTAATTTTCCTTCCTATCAAGAAGGTTATGACATGATATTGGAACAGGAGTCATAGGGGTATGACTGATCTAAATAACCATTATTGCATCCATCTCTACTAAGGAGTCTTTGGGCAACTGGTTTACACCAATTGCTGCTCTAGCGGGATAGGGTTTCGACATCTTTTCTTTCATTACCTCATTGACTTCATTGAAATGACCTAAGTCAGTTAGATAGATATTGAGTTTAACAATATCTCCCAGAGAGCCGCCTGCAGCTTGGCAGACTGCGGCAAGGTTATCAAAAACTTGGAGTGTTTGGGTCACTATATCTATGCCAGCAAGCGCCATTGTTTCGGGCACTAAGGGTATCTGGCCAGACAAATATATAGTTTTATCAGCTTTAATAGCTTGTGAGTATGGACCAATTGCAGTGGGCGCTTTGGCTGTGTTAATTACTTCTCTATTCGACATACCATCTCCTGAACTAAAGCTTAGTCTAGTGTATTTTTTACTCTGTGCACTCGATGAACAGGCTTCAAACCTCTTGTCCGTCTCATTATTTTTGCCAAGTGCGCTCGATCTTTTACTGTAAGCACAATATTAATAATGCTGGTGTATGCATCTTTTTCTGTTACATTAATTTGATCAATCGTAGCATCACTTTCAGTTATTCTAGCTGCAAGCGCCGCGATAAAGCCGCGCTCTGGTCGTAGTTCTACTTTTAGCTCGACTGCAAATTCACCTTTGACTACCGATGACCAAACCAGTGGCATGCATTTTTCTGGATTCATTCTTATTTCTTTAAGATTTCTGCAAGCTTCTCGGTGTATCACTAATCCTTTGCCTGGAGTTAAATGGCCAAGAATAGGATCTCCCAGTATTGGGCGACAGCACTTTCCGTATTGGACAATCAATCCCTCAGATGAATCAATAACAACTGGTGATTCGTAATTTTTTTTGCGATCAATATTGGTTCGTTTATCAGGAGGAACCAAAATATTTGCAACTGCAAAAGGTACTCGATTCCCCAGTCCAATCTGCTGCAAAACAAATTCAAACGTAGATGACTTAGTTTCTTTTAATAGTTTTTTAATTTGAGATTTTTTTAGTTCTTTATAGCTTGTGCCAATATTTTTTAAAGCTTGATCCAAAAGACGCTTTCCAAGATCAACTGATTCGTCATGTTGTTGATTTTTTAAAAAATGCCGTATGGCGCTTCTAGCTTTGGCGGTAACAACGAAGTTTAACCAGTTTGGATTTGGTTGTGCCCCGGGAGTATTTATAATTTCGACCTTTTGCCCGCTCTCTAGAGGCTCTGACAAAGGCGTTAATTCACCATCTACATGGCATGCTATGCAACTGTCGCCTAGATCTGTATGTAAAGAGTATGCAAAATCAATTGGAGTCGCACCACTTGGGAGCTCAATGATCTTTCCTTGAGGAGTAAAAACATATACTTCGTCTGGAAATAAGTCTGACTTGACGTGCTCCAAAAATTCAAGAGAATTACCAGCTTGTCTTTGCATTTCTAGCAAATCTTGCACCCATCTTGCAGCTTTTCTTTGACTGACTTCTATATTGTCTCTTCCTGTTTTATATTCCCAATGTGCAGCAATACCAAAGTTTGCCATTTTATCCATTTCATTTGTTCTAATTTGGACTTCAATGACTACTCCGTGCATGCCAACTAGTACGGTGTGTAATGATTGATATCCATTTGCTTTCGGTATAGCGATATAGTCCTTGAACTCCCCAGGAACTGGTTTATAAATATTGTGAACAATGCCAAGAGCTCGATAGCAATCGTCCACATTGTCTACGATTAATCGGAAGGCAAACACATCCATAATGTCATGAAAATGTTTCTTTTTTTTCCGCATCTTCTTATAGATACTCCATAAATGCTTTTCCCGGCTCTTAACTGTGGCAGTGACATTTTCTTTTGCAAGACGGATTTCCATTGACTCATGAATTTCTGTAATGATTTCCCTTTTATTTTTTCTGGAAGCCTTGAGCGCTTCTCTGAGACGTCTGTATCGTAGGGGGTACATCGCGGCAAACCCTAAATTTTCAAATTCAAGTCTCACGTCGTTAATACCTAGTCTTTGAGCAATTGGCGCATAGATATCAATCGTTTCTTTAGCAATACGCCTTCTTTTGTCTGGAGGTAATACACCTAAAGTTCTCATGTTATGAAGTCGGTCGGCCAATTTCACCAAAACGACTCGAATATCTTTAGACATTGCCAATGTCATTTTTTGGAAGCTATCTGCTTGCTGCTCTGCTCTTGAAGCTGTCTCGATCTCACTTAATTTACTCACACCATCCACAAGCGAGGCGACTGTTCTGCCAAACCGTCTGCTTATTTGGTTTTTTGTGACCCCAGTATCTTCAATAACGTCGTGCAAGAGGGCGGCTATAAGGCTCTCATGATCCATGCGCATATCGGCCAAGATATTCGCAACAGCAAGTGGGTGAGTTATGTAAGGATCTCCGCTATGTCGGAGTTGGCCTAAATGACACTCTTCAGAGTACAGATAAGCTTTTTCTATATTCGTGATTTCAGCTTCGGGGAGATAACCAGTTAGCTTATCTGTGAGTCCATTTAACAAAAGTTGAACCTCTCAAATTTTGTTACTTACTTTATTCGGAGGCAGTTTCAACTTCTGGTTGCGAGTCATCGCCGGCCGGCTCGGCCATGTCTTCGTCGAGAATGTCAAAGTCTTTGGGTATCTCAGTGAGTATATCCGCAGTAACTAAACCTTCTTCAATCTCTCTTAATGCTATGACAGTTGGCTTGTCATTTTTCTCATCAACCAAAGCTGGGCGTCCCTCAACTGCTATTTGCCTTGCTCGTTTTGACCCGACCATCACCAACTCAAATCGATTTTCTACATTTTCTAAACATTCTTCAACGGTAATTCTAGCCATTATTTTCACCTTTCCTTTAATAGGCGCTAGTTTAACTAAATTAGTCTTATTCAACAAATCAAGTTAACAAAAACTTAAATCATTTCTTGAGATTTGAAACTATTAGATAAGTAACTTATCTAATATCAAATTAATTTTTGTGTTGGTAACTCGGCTTTTGTCTACATCGATGATTCTTAAGAGTTCGCGAACTGAGATGTCGAAGTCTTCATTAACAATAAAATAATCAAACTCCTTGCAATGTTTAATCTCGTTTTTAGCTGCTGAAAGGCGTCCACAAATTGTATTATCGTCGTCTTGTCCTCTTTTCCTTAGACGCTCCTCAAGTTCTTTAATTGATGGTGGCAGTATAAATATGCTTGTGTTGTTTGGAAATTTGTTACGGACTTGACTTGCACCCTGCCAATCAATCTCGAGAATGACATTTACTCCGTTATCTATCGATTTTTTTACTAGTTGAATCGAGGTTCCATAGCGGTATCCATAAATACTTGCATACTCAATAAAACTATTATTCAGAACCATCTGATCGAACTCTTTTTCGGAGACAAAAAAATAGTCTTTCCCATGTTGTTCTTTCGACCTTGGAGGACGAGTCGTATACGAAATTGACACTTCTATATCCGAACGCGCGCCAACACAATGCCTAACAAGGCTAGTTTTTCCAGCTCCAGATGGTGCGGAAATGATAAATAAGTTCCCAAATATCATTTTATAAATTCGATTGAATTACTTTGTAATACTTTACCATTACTCAAAAGATAGTATCTACAAATTTTACGAAGCTTAAAATCAAGGCCCAAAATATCAAGAGATGTTACACTTTAGAGGATAATTTGAACTCAATTGCAATGACTAATCAAAAAACATTAGCGTCTCAATACACCAAGTTAGCGAGAGAGCTCTGTCCAATATATAGATTTATTGGTCTAGAGACAGTTAGTCTGGATAAAAACACATATAAATGTTTTACCCCTTTGGGGGAAAACAATAAAAATCACATTGGCATCATGCATGCCGGACCTATCTGGATGACAGCGGAATATTTAGGGGGATTGGTAGTTATGCATAACTGTAATGATGAGTTTCAACCAGTTGTTGGTAGTCTTGATATAAAGTTTATTAATCCTGTAAGGGGAGGAATTTATGCAGAATTACTCTTTGGTGATGATAAGGTACGTATTATGAAAAAAGATCTTTTATTAACTGGAAAACATAAGTTTGAGACTACAGTTATTTTAAGAAACGAAAACGAAGACAAAATAGCAGAAGCAAGAGGAACTTATTTGGTAAGAAATTTCCTTAATAAATCTTAGATGAGTATAAAATGATGAAATTAAATTATATATATGTGCTACTACTGTTAATTTTATCGACTTCTGCAGGTTGTGTACGTGGGTCTTTGACACCCGGAGAGGAGGCCGCAAAGCTTTCAAAATTCTGTGCTTCTGTAGCCTCCCGGTTACCTTCAGTTGATGAGGTTATACTAAGCGACGACAATCTAATTTCATTTGGTGAATGCATGTCTGATCATGGGTATATAGACCAGATTCATAGGAATAATTAAGCTAGTTATTATTCGATATTTTGGACTTGCTCTCTGATTTGCTCTATCAAAACCTTCAGTTCGATCGCTGCCCCACTGGTAACATCCGAAAGTGACTTTGAGCCAAGTGTATTGGCTTCTCTGTTCATTTCTTGCATTAGAAAATCCAGCTTTCTGCCTATCGATTTGTCTGTGCCCAATAATCTTTTGACTTCGCTCGTATGCGACCTCATACGAACAATCTCTTCATCAATATCTGATCTGTTCGCAAGTATTACCATTTCTTGATCCAGTCTGTCTCGGTCGATTTGAACGGCTAGTTCATCCGCCCTTTTTTTAAGTCGTATGCGATTTAAGTCAAGAAGTTTTGGAAGTTTCTTTTCCAAAGAAGCAATTTGAGTTTCAATTGCACTTATTTTGATCAGCATGTCTTTTTTAAGCTTTTTGCCTTCTATATCTCGATAATCTATTAGTTTGCTGATTGCATCTCTGAATACTTTGATAATCAAATCTTTTAAATTGTCCAGCTTTGGATGTTTTTCTATGAGTACCCCTGGTAGTTTGAGAAAATCTGTAATTGAAATAGGCGCTGAATCTTTAATTTCGTTTTTTAAGTGATGTATTGATTCAAGGTATTTTCTAATTTGAGCCTCATTTAAGGCTATATCAGGCAAATTTTCGCTCTCATGAATGGTAATTATGCATTCAATCTTTCCTCTAGTTAGCTCTTGTTTTATAAAGTTTCGTAACTCTACTTCAAGTTGTTTTAACGCGTCGGGGATTTTAAAGTTAATTTCTATAAATCTGTGATTTACAGATTTTAATTCGACAACCAATGACCCAAATTCACCACTTATATCAGTCCGACTAAAGGCAGTCATACTTTTAGGCATTATTTAATCCTCTATTAGATTTTTAATATTTTATCAAAGCTATATAAAGGGGTGATACACTTATGTTTCTTTTTTTTAGGTACTTAAATTTGAGACACGACGGTAGAGCATCGGAAGATTTGCGTTCAATAAAACTAACTCGCAATTTTCTTGAGGCAGCAGAGGGCTCGGTATTAATAGAAGTTGGGAAAACAAAAGTATTGTGTACCGCGAGCATTGAAAATTCTGTTCCAAGATTCATGCGTGGGAAAAATAGAGGATGGATTACTGCTGAATATGGAATGATCCCTCGATCCACTCAACAAAGGATGGATCGAGAAGCTGTTAGAGGGAAGCAAAAAGGAAGAACACAAGAAATACAGCGCTTAATAGGCCGATCTTTGAGAGCGGCAGTTGACTTATCTCGGCTTGGTGAACGAACCGTACATATTGATTGTGATGTTATTCAAGCAGATGGAGGTACAAGAACAGCTTCGATTTCAGGTGCTTGGGTTGCTTTGAATGATGCAATTACGAGTTTATTAACGGAGGGAGCAATATCAGAAAATCCGATTATATATCAGATCGCAGCTGTATCAGTTGGTATTGTGAATGGAGTGCCAGTTTTAGATTTAGATTATGTAGAGGATTCAAATGCTGAGACAGATATGAATATAGTCATGGATGAAAATGGAAAATTTATCGAGGTACAAGGAACAGCAGAAAACAGCGCATTTAGCATGGATGAATTAAATAAGATGCTCGAATTGGCAGGATCCGGAATTAAAAGTTTAATGTTATATCAAGTTGGAAAATAAAGGTTTATATGCGAACGCAGTATTTAATTGACTACAAACAAATGTTTATAGATATTGCTCTTGACTCAGGTGCTCTAAAGTTTGGTTCATTTAAATTAAAATCTGGGAGAGAGTCGCCGTATTTTTTTAATGCGGGCGATTTTCATTCTGGTAAAGTCCTCAAGAAACTAGGATTTTGTTATGCTGCGGCTCTTAAGCGATCAGATTTGAGGTTTGATATGCTGTTTGGCCCAGCATACAAGGGAATCCCTTTGGTCTCTAGTATGGCAGTTGCGCTCTTTGATAATTATAAAATAGATGCTCCTTACTGCTTTAATCGTAAAGAAGAAAAACAACATGGTGAGGCTGGATTTATAGTTGGTGCTCCGATTAGTGGTGAAGTAATCATTATTGATGATGTGATAACAGCGGGCACTGCCGTTAAGGAGTCGCTGGATATAATTACAAAGTCAGGTGGAAAAGTTAAAGCGATTATAGTGGGATTAGATAGGAAAGAGAGAGGGGCCAGTGAGATGTCAGCAACTCAAGAGATTGAAAGGGATTACTCAATACCAGTTTTAAGTATCATCGATATTGATGATATCATTCGATTCGTTTCTAACGAGAAAATGCCCTTAAAAATATTAAATGATATTTCGGCCTATAGAGATAAATTTGGCGTTACGTGAAACTATTTTTGGGAAATACCTGAAACTATTACTTTCCATTGGTTAGAGTGACTCTGTAGGGGGTTTTTGTTGAAATCACTCCTGACATACGCACTTATTTTCCCTTCTACTATCGTTATCATTAGATTTGCTATTGATTCAATAGTGTCAAGCAGTTCGAATTCGAACCGACTTTGGCCTTCAAGCAAAGTGCTTTGGAATTGTAACTCGAGTCTGTCATAAAAGGTTTTGATTCTTGCAGGGAGAACTGAGTCCTCATAAGCCAGCGCATCACCATTAAGTAATCTAGTAATGCCAGGATTTTTTATGCAAAAGTTCAGAATTAAACTTATGATCCGATTACATTGCTCAAACGCATTTTGGTTTTCGGCGGTAATACTTGAAATTCGAGCAAAGATTGTCTTCTCGGCAAAATCCAGCAGACCTTGATACATTTTTACTTTGCTTGGGAAATGTCGATATAGTGCAGCCTCAGAGATTTTGAGTTCCGAAGATAATGCGGCAGTCGTAATCCTGCCTTTCTGACTTTCTTTGGTCCTGAAACGCTGAGCCTTAATAATCAGCACCCCTTCCTTACTTATTCTTCTATCGGCACTATTGAGGATTTTCTCTTTCAAATATCTTGGTATCGACGATTCATTAAGGTTAAATCTCAAATGAATTCCTGATGAAACTTTATTGACATTTTGCCCTCCAGACCCAGATGATCTAATTGCAAAAGTTTGTACTTCTGTTTTCAGTAAATTTGCAAATCTATGACTTTTCATCTGCTTTATTTACTAACTTAAATCGAGGTATTGTTTTCCCTGAAACATGAATCATTTCTCCAAACATCTGAAGCGGCCTTGCCCAAAAACCTCTCTCTCCATAAAGAGCCTGGTAGAAGACTAATTGCTCTCCGGTCTCGCTGTGTGTTGCTTGACCAATAACAGAATAAAGGTTGCCCTTGTAATGTTGGTAAATACCTCTCTCTATTTCCATTTTAAATAATCTTATTTCACAGCAACAGTGGTACTAACGTCCAAAAAACCAGGAATTTCTGCAAGTAATGTATCATTGTTCTGAAGAGCTCCGACACCTGACGGCGTTCCTGTTAAAAAGATATCGCCAGGC
>CACJVE010000004.1 GCA_902596775.1 uncultured SAR92 cluster bacterium | reverse complement strand
TATCTCAGCCTATCCTTACTAATATGGTTTCGACAATGGAAGGACTTGATGACTGTCCAGTGTTTATTGACATAAATGATTTAAATAATTTCGCAAATTCATCTGATTTAAGTCATGACTATTATCTATATCTTTCTGAAGATGGACTATCACTTAAACCGTTTGATAAAAGTAAACACGGAGATATAAAAGTTGATTTCCTCCGGGGTAAAAATAATCATAGAAGACTTTATAGCACAAGTTATCGAAGCGATATCGCTCGTGCATTTGCTATTTCAAGCAAAAACAAACCGAGAATTCTTGACTGCACAGCCGGTTTTGGAAGTGATGCATTTTCTCTCGCATGTCTGGGTTGTGAGGTAAAGCTTATTGAGCGGAATCCATTAATCTATGCGCTTTTATATGACGGCATCCAACGTATGAAAATGGCAATATGTTTAGATGAACAATTAAAAAAATGTATAAATATTTCCTGCATATACGGTGATTCAATTTGTTACCTAAATCAGTCAAGTGGTGATCAGAGCTTTTTTGATGCAATTTATCTGGATCCAATGTTCCCGCCAAAGTCAAAAAATGCAAAATCGAAGAAAGAAATGCAAGCGGTTCAAAATATTGCAGACTCTGAGGATGACCATGATAAGTTGCTATCTGGCGCGCTTGAGTCCAGAGTCAAAAGGATAGTCATAAAACGGCCGATAAAAGGCGGTTTCTTGTCAGGTATAAGTCCAAGCTTTTCAATCAAAGCAAGATCTATAAGATACGATGTCTTCATTAACACTTGTTAAATTTTTGCTGCGTGATTATGTAACCCAATTAATGTATGCAGATATATCTTTTCTAAGTTGGATAGCTCACTGAGGCTAATGTTTTCATTTGTCTTATGAATTGACTGATTGGTGGGACCGAATTCAATGACCTCACATTCTAACTTTTTCAAAAATCTTCCATCGGAGGTTCCGCCTCCCATTGAAAATTTTGGACTAATTTTTAGTTTCTCAATTAGCGTTTTTTCAATAGTTTCAGCTAGTGTGCCCGGCTCTGAGTAAAACGGATCAGCACTATGTGTCCAGAAGATCTCAAATTTGAATTTACTTCCTTCTAATTCTTTTTTTACTTTATTTTTAATCTTCTCTGCCGATGTCTCGGGAGAGAATCTTAAGTTAAATTGGAAACTAATATCTCCAGGAATTATATTGTCAGCGCCTGCATCTGAAGAGATGTTAACGATTTGAATCGAGGTTTTAGGGAAATTGCTATCGCCATTATCCCATTTCTCTCTTAACAGTCTATTAATTATGGGTATAGACGAGTGAATTGGATTAGATGCATTATCTGGATAAGCTACATGACCTTGCTTACCTTTTAGGACTACTTTGCCGGTGATTGACCCTCGTCTTCCATTTTTGATGGTATCGCCAAATATTAGTGAGGAGGTAGGTTCACCAACAAGACACCATGTTGGGAAAATATTAGAATCTATTAACCAATCAACCACTTTTTTTGTACCATTTTCTGCCTTACCCTCCTCGTCACCTGTAATCAGCAGACCTATTCTAATAGAAGACTCTGGATACAATGTTAAGAACGTTCCAACAGATGCAAGCATGGCTGCAATGGAACCTTTCATATCTGATGCACCCCGGCCAAATAGTTTGTTGTCACGAATTTGTGGCTCAAAAGGATCAGAGTCCCACTCGGACTTATTACCAGCGGGAACGACATCTGTATGACCTGCAAAGACAAATAACGGTCCCTGTGTACCCTTTAAAGCGAAAAAATTTGGTACATCTCCGTACTTTAATATTTTTATTTCAAATTCAAGTTCCCTAAGCTTTTCTATCAAATAGTTCTGGCAACCTTTATCATCGGGTGTTATTGATCTAAAAGAGATTAAGTCTTTCAATAAATCGATTGATTCCCACTTCATTTGTTTAGTCATGATGATGTTCTGTATTTCGTTATTATCAAGAAATTTTGTCTTTAGCGGCATTAATTTTTGCTGCCAGATAATCGCTGCCGCCTCGATCAGGATGTAGTTTTTGGATTAAGCTTTTATGTGCCTTGGATATCTCACTTTTTGATGAAGGCTTTTCTAATCCTAATATTGCATATGCCTCGTCCTCTGATAGATCATTCATATTTGCAGATGACATGTTTTCCTCTGCATGATCGCTGGTTTTACTATTAACTGCCATGTAACCATATAGAAGTGCATAAGATTCTTTATCATTAGTTTTGCAATAGGCCGACAAGTCACTTAACTGTTGAGCAGTCAACTCAGAGAGTGATTTGCCAGAGTACTCTCCATCTTTCACATAACCATTCATTTCCATCGTCGAAAAGTTGATATCCATAGTTAGTGTTTTAGTTTTAAACTTGGAGGGACGTGGTTTCAAACCCCCGAAAATTCTCATCAGAGGCAATACTCGTCTTGCCCATCTAAATAAGAATGTAAAGATCGGAACCACCGCTGTAATTGCGGCACCTAACCAATGCAGTCTCCCTGTAGCGGCCAATAAAATAGTCGTTAGAAGAACAGCAATGAAGCCAGATTTCCAGAGAAAAGACCTCCTTTCTTCTTCAGGAAGGCTCTTCACACGTCTCATCCAGATCCAGCTAACGACAATAAGAGAAAGAAGGAGAATAATATACATAAGTCTTGATATTCTTAAATAACAAATTACCTAGTGTTATTTAATACTTGCTCTCTTCTCCATAATGGGACGGAGTTTTCCAGCCATCGAGAGGATCCCATCTTTTGTAGTTTCCCAGTCGATGCACGCGTCAGTTACTGAGACTCCATACTTTAATAGTGAGAGGTCATTGGAGAGCTTCTGATTGCCTCCTTCCAAGTTGCTCTCAACCATAACTCCCACGATTGATTGATTACCGTCCAATATTTGGTTGCAGATATTTTCCAAGACCAGTGGTTGAAGATTGTGATCTTTATTTGAATTGGCATGACTGCAATCAATCATTATATTTTTATCAATACCAGCTTTTGAGAGTTCCTGTTCGCATATCGAAACACTAACAGAGTCATAATTTGGCTTTCCATTTCCACCTCTAAGAACAACATGAGCATGTGGATTGCCTTTAGTTTTGATCACAGAAACCTTCCCATCCGAATTAATACCAAGAAATCTGTGTGGCTTCGCTACAGATTGTAGAGCATTTATAGCAACAGTGAGACTGCCATCAGTTCCATTTTTAAATCCAATAGAGGAGGATAGCCCAGATGCCATTTCCCGGTGAGTTTGGGACTCTGTAGTTCTCGCCCCAATTGCTGACCACGTGATCAAATCTTGCATATACTGAGGTGATATTGGATCCAACGCTTCTGTCGCGGTTGGAAGACCTATCTCTAATATTTCACGAAGTAATTTGCGTCCGATTTTAAGTCCTTCAGTTATTTTAAAAGAATCATTCATGAACGGATCATTTATTAAACCTTTCCAACCAGTAGTTGTTCTAGGTTTTTCGAAATAGACTCGCATTACGATTTCTAAGCAATCACCAACTTGGTCCGCTAAGGTTTTTAATTTTTTTGCATACTCTCTAGCCGCATCAATATCATGTATTGAGCAGGGACCAACTACAACAAAAAGTCGATGGTCCTCTTTGCTAAGAATCTTTTCTATTGCAGTTCTACCATTCAATACAGTTTTTCGAGCTTTTTCAGATATAGGAATCTCTTTCTTTAACTCAGCTGGAGTAACTAGTATCTGGGGATTCTCAATATTGATATTCTCTACGCTTACATTTTCCACTTTAAATCTCTTCTCTAATAATGTCAGAGCCGCATTTTACTTTATTTGCTAATCTTTTACAGTGGAATAATATTTGTATTCTAAAAATTTAGCGATCAAGGGAAAATATAAGGCCACTCTTATGTCCCGATCTTCTATATTGGAGTAAAGTCGCGCATAGTGATCAAGTTGATGCGAATATCGTGCTATTTGGTCCTCTAAAAATATTGCTATAGATTGATTATCTTTTGGAGCTGATAATTTGTAGTCAATAATCCATCTACAGTCTTCGTAAATAAAACTCCTATCTATAACTGAAAATTTTATCCTTTTGGGCTCATCAGAAATATAAACTAATGTTTGTTCAGTATTCGCATGAATTTTGTTGTTTAAAATCCAAAGACCCTTTTTGTCGTTTAACATGGACGATAACGCTGCGCATAATTTTTCAGTATCATCAATCTTAAGATCAATTGTCATATTCTTGGAGATTCTTTCTATTAATGGAATTATTCTAGATTTCCTATCGAGCTCAGAGAAATCTAAAGAAACTGATGAAATTTGCTCAATAACCTTATGGAAAACTATCCCTAGATTTTTGGACTGGCTATCCACCTTGTAATTCTCTGTATCAGTTTGAGTAGAATCCTTAAAATTTCTGAGCGCAAAAACTTCTCTGTGAACATGTCTAAAATCATCTGGCAACCGTCTTATCTCATTTCCCCCCAAAATCCTATTATTACCGCGTGTCATTATTTTCTCGGTCTCAGTGATCGAGTATTCTCCCGTTTCTATTTTTCTCATCAAAAAAGGCCAAATACTAGCAAGTAAACTTCTTTTTGGTGGACTTGATAATCTTTCATTACTAGAAATTTTGACTTCAGCACTCAGATGAAGTGTTTTTATTGCCCTGGTGCAAGCGACATATAGTAGTCGTTTATCTTCGGCGCATTGATCTTTTGAATTTAGATATTTTAAAAACTCGAATACTTCATTTTTATCAAAATTTACATTTTCTCTTGGAGCAAGAAGAAACCGATAGCTGTCATCTGCGACAGCAACTTCATTCCATCTAAAAAGTGGTTTATCGTCACTCATCGTTGTTTTTGACAGATAAGGAAGAAAAACATGATCAAATTCGAGACCTTTTGACTTATGAATAGTCATTATTGAAATTTTATTGTGATTATTTTCACAATTTACTGCTTGATCAGAGGAGGAGTATAGTTTCTTGATTGAAGACTCGAATTCAGAGTATTTTTTTAAATATGTACCCGAGGATTGCTCGAGTAAGTTGAGATAATCTGCCACATCAACGAAATCGCTTTGGGAACAGAGTGTCGATACTCCACCAAGCTTTATCCATGTATCTTCGATTAATGTTCTTATAGGAAATCTTCTTCTATTACTCCATGCGTCCAAAAGAATAGGTGTAACCCTCAGTAAAATTTTCTTGCCAGACTCTGATAACTCGGTAGGGGGTGTTTCAGAATGTTTTGATAAAGCTTGGATAACTGGCATTTCACAGTGATTATTTGTAGATGTGAGAACTAAAATTTCCTCGAGAGAAAAACCAATCACTGGAGAACGAAGTACTGACAGCCAAGCAATTCTGTTTGCTGGGGATGTAAGAGCTAGCGTTAGAGATATAAGATCAATAACGACCATTTTTTCTCTAAGAGGAACTATATCTTTTCCCTCCCAAGGAATATTTAGCTGGTCAAGAGATGAAATAATATTTGTAACATGAGATCTGCTCCTGACAAGAATAGCAATACTTTCAGACGAACCGCTTTCAATAATTTGTTTACACTCTCTTGCTATTCGATCAGCTTCAGTTTTTTCGGTATCGCTCCCAACAACAGGACTAAATGTTACTTTGGCTTGCATGTCATCGGTTCTTGTGTGAACAGAACTATATTCTTTTGAGAGTCCGGATAGAATTCTGTTTTTGTATGTATCAGTTGAATTAAAAGCTTCGTTTATCCAATCCACTAATTTTGGATCAGAGCGAAAATTTTTTAGAAGATGTAGTTTGATGCATTCAATTTGGCCGAAGAATATATTTTTTTCAATTTTTAATTTATCCGATGGAGGATTTCTAAAACCATAAATTGATTGGGCGGCATCTCCAACGCAAAAAAGGGTCTTGGTTCCATTTGGCTCCCAATTAGCCACTAAATTTTTGATTAATCGAATTTGAGAAGCCGATGTGTCTTGATATTCATCGATTAAAATATGTTTTATTTGCTGATCTAGGTTGAGTATAGTCTCAGAAAAATGATCATTTGAGGTATCTGTTGCTTGAAGTGATTGGATTAGTATTTGAGTATGATCACATTTTCCCGCTTCGGTGAATATGACATTCAATTCGGCCACAAGCCTTGGTAAGACGGTTGCAAGCGCGTTAAGAATTAAATTGTTGTCGGGAATGCTTTTTAAGTTAGGAAGATTTTGAACTTCATTTAATTGCGTTAGTAGATTTTGTTGTTTTTCGCACCAAGAAATAAAATTTAACATTAATAATTTTTCTTCTTTTCCAGAAGCGGGGAATCCCTGTGTTTTTGTGAGCGATTTTCGGTAATTTCCCTGTGACGTGATTATTTTATTAACGATTATTTTCCAACCTTCTATGTCATCTTCGTCACTCCAGATAATCGAATTTAAGGTCAGAAATTTTCTTTGATCTTGTTCGCTACCTGTTGCTAGAGAATTTTCAGAAAAGTTAATCAAATCGCATAAAGTAGAATCTTTTTCATGCAGAGTTATTTTCAGATTTCGAATAGAATTTTTAATCGCCTCCGATATGACTTCATTGAAATAATTTGCGTTCTTTGAAATATCAAAAATGAATGGTAACCATTGCTCTCTTTTTGATAAAAGTGTTGTAAAGAGTTTCATACAAAGCTCTGTATCATTGCCTAAATATTCTAATAAGATTCGGAGCGCTCGATTATGTGGGTAGTTCTCTTCAATTCCTTTTAACAATGCAAGTGACGCATCTGAGTACATAATCTCTGAATTATCAACTGGCTCAAGAACTGCAGATAGTTCTGTCTCCAGTGCATATTGATTAGTTATATTCCGGCAAAAACTATCTATTGTTTGAATTCTTAGCCTGTTCTGATTGTCAAAAATATTCCAATTCTTTTCTTCATTCCTTTTTACGACAGGATAAGCGAGCAATAAAAGTTCAGAATCAACTGTTGTCTCATTTAATATATCTCCTCTCGCAATCTCAAGTATCTCAAAAACCCTTTCAGACATTTCTCTAGCCGCTTTTCTGGTAAATGTAATTGCTAGAACTTGCTCTGGATTGTCCACTAAGGCTAATAGGACTAAAATTCTTTTTACTAACAATCGGGTTTTTCCTGATCCCGCAGGAGCAACAACCATGAAGCTCTTTTCTGGATTTAATGCTTTTATCCTATCCTTCTCGTCTGAAGGGTTATTCATCATGACCAGTCCCTATCTCAGAATACCCACTATTCATCAGGCTCTCATAAAATCTGTTTAAGGGGATAAGATAATCTTGATAATGGAAGTGTTTTGTTGAATTAACAGTCAAAGAAGATTCACCTATTTTGAATGCATCTATTAGGTTTGCAATTTCTGTGTGCCAGGATTCTCTGAGCACTGACCAGCTTTTCTCAGAAATTACATCACCTGGAAATCTTTTATCCTTTGATAAGCCGACAAATTTATGCTGATTCGACCTCACTTGAGCATTTGCAAATCCGATAATTTCTTCATTCATAGCCAAGGAGTAAAGTGGCAACTGTATTGAGGTCAGCGGAGTTCTTTGCCAATCATTTTTAGATGAAATGCCTGATTTATAGTCAATTATGAAAAAATTCCCATCAATTTCATCAATTCGATCTACTCTCAATTTAAGTGGAGTATCATTGAAAAAGACTTCCTTTTTAAATTCTAATGACTTGACTGCAAAAGCAGATCTATCCTTCTCCAGATCCAGCCAGGGTATAATCAAACCCTTTAGTCTCTTAGACTCCAAATCTCTGAAAGATGGACCTCTCAAACACTTCATGTAGGATGCGCTTTTTGATAATGATTCGTTGATAGATGATTCCAACAAAGTTAATAATTTCTTACCTTCACTTGTATTAAGAGTTGTTGAGTCACCAAGTTTTTTCCAAAGGATATGGAGCGTTTCATGCAATAGAATTCCTTTTTGTTGAGGATTTAGTCCGATTTTTGGTTCCGCTAAAGGTGTTGCTTTAAGCCTATGTATAGCGAAAGCATTGAGAGGACAAATTGCCTGATTTTCAATCGTCTGAGATGTTATTTTTACGTTTTCAATAGTTGAATCTAAGGGGGGAGCTTGATCGTTAAAGGTGAGGGTTTCATCAAAATTAATGAACGATTTTAAATATATAAAAGGATAAGGAGTAATCAAGTTAGCTTCACTCTCTAATAAAGTCTTCAATATTGGGCTGGGAGTTAACTCCCCAAATGATGATGTCCTCGGGTAGCTCAAAACTAAATGTGAGCAATTTTTCTTAAAACTTTCAATCCGGACTCTTGCATAATCAAGCTCTGCTATCGGATTGCTTCTTTCCATATTATGTTTTTTTCTAAAATCCATTGGTAAAATTGGATGATTTTTTACTTTTTGTGGATACTTATCAGCAGTCACCGAGCATAACCAAGTTGCATCAAATTCAAGATTAATTCCCTCAAGTATGCCGAGTATTTGTAAAGGAGAGTTTGCAGTCCTTGGATGAAAAATAGTTTTTCGCGCGTGATTTATCAGTGACATCAGTGCTACTTGAAAACCTATTTCCACCTCTATGGCATCCATCGTTTCAAATTTATGGAGTAATTTCGCGATCATATCGGACTGTTGAAGCTCCAGTTCATCATAAGAGTGAGACTGAGATTGCACTAGATCTTCAAAAGATGTTCGAAAGAACCTAGCCCAATTACTGAAACTTGTTTTATTCGAAGTATCAAAAGTACAAAAATTTTTTATTTGCTCTATTAGGTCTAAGGATAAGTCTGTATTCGACCAATTTTTCTCATTAATTACAAAATTGACGAATGTCCTTAAATCAAACGAAACTTCGCTATTTTCTCTAATCAGAATTTCTATTTTGTGCTGAATTTCCAGAGGGATTTTACGGAATATAGAAAATGGGTCATACAACAAATTGATCCATGATTCATACGAGTGCTTACCTAAAAATGATTTTAGTAGGTTGATAAAGCTCTCACCAACGGAGGTATCTGAAAGCTTTTTGCCAGCAGATATATTAACCGGAATTTTTAAGTTTTTGTCAGTTAGTGCCTCATTGACGATTCTATAAGTTGTATCAAGGGAGCTTGCTAAATCTGGAACAATAATAGCTATCCTAATGTTTGAGTTTTCAACAAGTTTGTCGGCAGCCCATCTTGATGCGGCATATAACTCATGTTGAGGATTTTCGCAGGTGGCAATCATAACGTTTGCATTTTTAGTTCCAGGATTGATATTTGATAATTTGGTTGAGGAAGAGCCAACAATTTTTTTATGGATGGGTAAAATATGTTCAAATCCATAGCAGACAATATGATTATATTTTCTTGCCAATGGATGATTTTGAAAATAATCTAAGATTAATTCGTAACTTTTTTTTCGTGAAATAAATTTATTTTTTTTAATTTTACTAAGGTACTTCTTAGACAATAAGTAAAAATTTCGTGTGCTTTCTTTATACAAAGGAATTTCAGTGAGATCACAATCATAATCATTAAGTTGATCGAGTGTCTCGGAGAACGTTTGAGCTGTTTGGAGCGGATAATTCTGCTTCGAGTTTTTTATGATTTCTTCCCATAAAAATAGATCTTGTTCAGCAGAAATTACCTTTTTGTCCCTAATAGGCTCATATATCAAATACATTAAATTAAATAGATCGGTAAGCCAGTCATCAATAGTCTTTACTTCCAATGCGAGCCATGTCTTGCAAGTTTTTGATTTCTTTATCGACCAAGATTCTCTCACTGCCGAGGCTAGCCTCTTATTTGGTGTAAGCACCAAATCAGTAGCTGTATTTAATTCATATAATTTAGATATATCTGCAAGCGTTTTAAGAGATTGATCCATTTTTAAACATTTACCCATTGACAGGTATATAATTTAAACCTTAAAAGATTTGAAAGCATATTATGAACTCATCGTTGTTATTCTCTCTGCTTATTGTAGGTTTTTTTTCCATCTTGTTTGGCATTTTTATTGGGTTTCTCTTTACTCGTCGATATATGAATAAGATTAATTTAGAAAAATACTCCAAAGTTGCAATGGAAAGACAACTACTCGAGGAGAAGTTGGCATTCGTTGATGGCAGAAATAAAGCTCATCTTGAATCGCTGGAGGATAATAAAAAGGAGTTAACGAAAGAGTTCGAAAATTTAGCAAACAAAATATTCGAATCAAAGCAGGAAAATTTTAAGCATCAAAGCAAGGAGACTATTGAGTCCTCCTTATCGCCTTTGAGACGCGATATCAGCGATTTTAAAAAACAAGTTGAGTCTTCCTATGATAAAGAGAGTAAAGAAAGAAATATTTTGGTTGGTCAAATTGGCGAATTACAAAAGCAGACAATGAAGGTGTCTGCGGATGCTCTTAGTCTGGCGAATGCGCTTCGCGGAGACAATAAAACGCAAGGTAATTGGGGAGAATTTGTTTTAGAGAGATTGCTTGAGGATGCGGGCCTAACAAAGGGTCGTGAATATGATGTTCAAACGTCGCTAAAAAATGATAATGACCAGAGGAGAAATCCAGATGTCATCGTTCATCTTCCCGAAGGGAGAGATATTATTATAGATTCCAAAGTTAGCTTGGTTGCATATGAAAAGTATTTTCATGCTAATGAAGAATCGGTAAAAGAAAGAAGCCTTTCAGATCATATTACTTCATTAAATAACCATATAAAGCAGTTGAGTCAAAAAAATTATGAAAACTTAATAGGTGTAAAAACATTAGACTTTGTAATTATTTTTATCCCGATAGAACCCGCCTTCTTGTTGGCTCTTAATAGCGCTCCGGAATTGATGAAGGACGCGTACGATAAGGGAATTATTCTAGTTAGCCCAAGTACATTGCTTGCAACTTTACGAACAATAAAAAACTTATGGCGATATGAGGATCAAAATAAAAACTCTCAAGTGATCGCTGAGAAAGCCGGTGGCTTATACGATCAATTTGTTTTGTATATTGAGTCTATGGAGGATATCGGTAGGCACATAAGTAAGAGCTATGATTCCTGGACGACTGCTCACAAAAGACTTACTAGTGGTAAAGGTAATTTGGTGCGAAGAAGTGAGGAGATCAAAAAATTAGGAGCAAAGACTAAAAAGAGCCTCTCTGATGAACGCTACATTGAAAAAGATTAAGGCTTACCAAAAAACATTTGAAACTAACAGGCTTGGGAGTTGAGCATGGTTTTAGTTCTTTCTATTGGGTCAATTTTTCTTTGTCCGCTAGTTCTTTATTATATTTATCTCACAAAAAAACTTAAGGATAAGAATGAAAATGTTAATGATGTTGAATTTTTTGAGCAGAATGCTGTTGACGATTCAAGACGCTCAATTAAATTGATACTGTTAGCACTCAATCAGGATAGTATATCTGCAGTAGAGGCGTGCATTCGAGTGAGCTTTTTAGCAAAAAAGGCTTCGTTTAGCGAAGAAGGTTTGAAGGTAATAAAAATCTTTGATGAGGTTGCCATGAAGAGTTCTCATATCCCTATTCTGGAGCATTGGGATAGGTTGAAGAAGGATAAAAAAGTGGAATTTGAGGCGGAAATTAAAGGATTAGAATCAGAGTACAAATCAAAATTACTTAAACCTTCAGATGATCTGCTGCGTCTCCTTTAAAATCATCACTTTTACTTAACCAAACGCCAGTCTCTAGATGATTAGTCCACGGGAATTGATCAAAAGCCGCTAATGATTTTATTTGATGAGTTTTTACAAGGTAATTCAGATTTTTCTCTAGAGTTTTTGGATTGCATGAAATATAAATAATATTATTGAAATGCTTTACTAAGCTGAGCGTTTGATCGTCTAAGCCTGACCTTGGTGGGTCGACAAAAATATACTCAAACTCGTACTTTTTTAAATCTATATCTTTCAATCTCCTGAATTGTTTAAATCCAGTCACTGCCTGGTATGTTTCGTTTGATGCTAATCTAGCGAACTGGATATTACTCGCTTTATTTTTGAGTTGATTAATCTTAGCTGTTGCTAATGATAACTTTGAAACCTCAGTTGCAAGAATCCATCTGAATTTTTTAGATAGCATCATGGTGAAATTACCAATCCCACAATATAGTTCTAATGCATCCTTGCTTTTGACATGGCTAGGAATAATATTCTCGATCCAGCTTATTATTTTTTTATTCACGGAGGTATTCGGCTGGCTGAAGCAGTTTTCGGGTATTTGGAAGTAGTATGTTTTGTTATTTACTCTGAGTATCTCTGAAATGTAACTTTCTCCAACGACGAGTTTTTGTTTTCGACTGCGTCCAATGATATTTATTTTTAGTTTTTCTCTAATACTCTCCGCAGCTTTTATCCACTTACTATCAAGTGCTTTGTGATAGATAAGTGTTACTAATAATTCATTTTGCTGTGACGATAGGAACTCAATAGTAAACAATCGATATTTCAGCAAATCATTCATATTTATCATTTTAAGAAGCGGCTTCATTACTTTTTTTATTTGAATGCTTCCAATTGGATAATTGTCAACGAGATAAACTCTATTTTCACCCGGATAATTCATGGCATAGTGAGCAATATTATCCTCGTGCCATATGCGGAACTCGGCACGCATCCGAAAATTTCGAATGGGAGATTTGTAGACTTTTAATTTTGGTAAATTATAGCCTGATAGGAGCAACTGAAGATTTTTCAGTTTTTCATCGAGTTGTAATTTGTAGTTAACAGCGTTGATATCATTGCGATCAGAGAGGCCACTCATGTTTTGTTATAAATATTTTCTGTCTGTGCTGCCATAATTACATCATTTGTATTTATACCCCCCATATCATGGCTCCACCAGTAGATCTCCAATTTTCCCCAATTAACAATTAGTCTTGGGTGGTGATCATTTGAATTGGCGATATCACATATTTTTTGTGCAAACTCGACCGAGGAACTGAAGTCTTTTAACTTGAAGCTTTTGTATAAGGCTTGCTCCTCATCAATTTTTTGTATACTCCATCCTGCTAAAGACTGAAGATAAATAGTGACTGATGATTGATCTAACAGCTTCTTGTCTTCTGTCAGATGACTAACTTTTTTCTTTAATAAATCGTCCATAATTTTTATATACAGTTTTTAGGTTTTGGAAGTCCTGCTAGAAATGAAATTTCCCTCGCGGGACTGCCTGGAAATAACTTATTTAAATAAATACCAGATGCTTTGTGACTTCCCAGATCTCTCGCAATATATTTGCACAATGGTCTTATTGAAGGACTAAACCCATAATCATTAAAAAATAATCTTGCCTCCATTAAAATTTCGATATGCTCATTAGTCAAATATATATCCTCTTTAAGAGCATTTTTTTTAGCTATTGTCTCGTTCCATGATGCTAATTTTTCTAAATGATTTTTGCTATTCATCATACTAATTGGTTATAACTTTCGGATCTAATTTAAAGAAAACGATCTCAAATCAAAACCATCTTTATCCAGGAACAAATACCAACCTAGCTTCGACCAATCACCAAGAACGATTCTCTTGCCAAAGCTATATTCATGAATGTTAGGCCTATGTGTATGACCATGAATTAGACATTTTATATTATGAGAAAGCATTTTTTCTCTTACCGCAGTTTGTGTCACATCCATAATCTCATTGTTTTTGTTAAGTTTTGCTCGGGTACTATCCTCACGCCATTTAGAGGCTATTTTTCTTCGAATTAACAAAGGGATTTTTAAAAGGCACCAAAGATAGAGCGGATTCCGCGATTTTCTCCTAAACTTTTGATAATCAATATCATCTGTGCACAACGAATCCCCATGCATTAAGAGAGCCTTGTGTCCCATATGCTGAGCAAGATACTCATCTGGCAGTAACCGCATGCCTGTTTGATGAGCAAATCGCTTACCGAGAGTGAAGTCTTTATTTCCGTGTTGGAAAAATAATTTTGTACCACCATTACTAGCTTTTCTAAGAATACTTTTTATTTCAGTTGATAGGGCCGTATTATCGTCATCACCTATCCATAAATCAAAAAGATCTCCTAGAATATAAATATGCGTTGCATTACTAGAATGACTCTCGATGAATTTTTTAAATGTATCTGTTAGCTTTGGTCTATCAGATGACAAATGGATATCTGAAATGAATACTATCGACATTATTACAGTTAAATCGATTTGTAATCGTCACTTATGACTGTTTCAATTATTTCAATGGTATCTAGAGGAACATCTTGATGGCCCGTGCTACTGCCAGTAGCAACTTCCTTTATATGATTTATAGTATCCATCCCTGATGATACTTTTCCAAAAACTGCATATCCCCAACCTTGCATTGTTTTACTGGTGTGATTCAAAAAATTATTATTAGCTACGTTTATAAAGAATTGTGATGAGGCCGAATGAGGATCACCTGTTCTTGCCATCGCAACCGTTCCGAGGTCATTTTTTAGTCCATTGTCAGCTTCATTTTCTATAGGTTCATCACCGTCTTTTGCGATCATGTCTTGATCCATGCCACCACCTTGGATCATAAAATCATTAATGACTCTGTGGAAAATAGTTCCCGTATAGAAATCCTTGGTTGCATAAGCCAAAAAATTTTTAGCGGTCACTGGAGCTTTTTCAAAATCCAGTATTACACTGAACTCACCTACATTTGTCTTAAAAGTAATCATAATTTCACCTTAGGGTAATGAATCTCTAATCATATTAAATACTAAGCTTTTCTATTTTAACGAATATGTTTTATTGAGTCGCTATATAATTAGATCTTTTCGTTTAACCTTAATTCATCCACAGTTATAATTCTTCAATATCACTGATAATTGCGATCTACATGAAAAATTCTAGTAAGCCAATCAATTTTATCGAAAATAAAATCAAGTCAGATCTTGAGAATGGGGTTGTCGAACGCGTAATCACGAGGTTCCCACCAGAACCAAATGGTTTTCTTCATATAGGCCATGCTAAATCAATCTGTTTGAATTTTGGTCTTGCTGACAAGTATGGAGGTGACTGCAATTTGCGATTTGACGACACAAATCCAGAGGCCGAAGATCAAAGATTTGTAGACGCAATAATAAAAGATGTTGAATGGCTTGGATTCAAACAAAATATCCGACCGAAGTACGCTTCTGATTATTTTGATCAGCTTTATGAGTGGGCGATATTTCTAATTAGTGAGGGCAAAGCATATGTCTGCGAATTAAATGCTGAGCAAATTCGTGAATATAGGGGGACCTTAAAACTTCCTGGAAGGAATAGTCCATATCGGGAAAGATTGGTTGAAGAAAATCTATCTCTTTTTGAAAAAATGAAGAATGGCGAGATACCCGAGGGCGCAATGACTTTGCGTGCGAAGATCGATATGACTTCAGGAAACATTAATCTCAGGGATCCTGTGATGTATCGAATCAAGAAGTCTAGTCATCAGAGAACCGGTGACAAATGGTGTATATATCCCTCCTATGATTATGCTCATGGTCAGGAGGATGCTATCGAGAAGATCACCCATTCGATATGCACACTTGAATTTGCATCAAATAGACCGCTGTATGATTGGTTTATATCAAATTTACCAGTGCATGCGGAGCCTAAACAATATGAATTTGGTAGATTGAATCTTAACTACACGATAACGAGCAAAAGAAAGTTGAAGCAGCTGGTTGATGAAAATTATGTTCATGGTTGGGATGACCCAAGAATGCCAACAATCTCTGGGATGCGAAGAAGAGGAATATCACCTGCAGCGATAAGAAACTTTTGCAATAGTTTGGCTGTAGCTAAGACGGATGGAATTGTTGATATGGCTCAATTTGAATACTTTGTAAGGGACGATTTGAATAATAACTCTCCCAGAGCAATGTGCGTTTTTGATCCTTTACGATTGACAGTAGTCAATTATGATGATGCCAAGCTTGATCAAATTAAAATCCAAAATCATCCTAATAGACCGGACTTAGGCTCTAGGGAAACAAGATTTGGGAAAACTCTATTCATTGAAAAATCAGACTTTAGTGATGATGAAACTTTATCTAGAAAAAAGTTTAAACGCCTTGTGATCAATGATTATGTGAGATTAAGAGGATCGTTTATTTTAAAAGCTGAAAAAATCATCAAAGATGAGCAGGGATCTATCACTGAAGTTCTAGTTAGAATAATACCAAATACGATAGGTGCAGATGCTCCTGAGGGCATCAGACCAAGAGGAGTAATACATTGGGTAGATCAGGATTCTTCTGTAGATTGCTCAGTAAATCTTTATGACAGATTGTTTAATGTCCCAAGTCCTGACTCGGATCAGGATAATTTTTTGCAACACTTCAATACCGAATCTCTGATATTTATAACGGGATGTAAAGCTGAAGGCTTGCTTCAAAAAGCGGCTCCGGGTGAAGTCTTCCAGTTTGAGAGGCAGGGATATTTTACTCGTGACTTAGCAGAATCTGATTCACTTACTTTTAATAGGAGCATCAGTTTACGTGATTCTTGGGAAAGTAAATTGTGAGTGATGCTAAAATGCTCAAGCTTCATGATTCTCTAACGAAGAGCAAAAGAAAATTTGTGCCTATCGATGGATCGAATGTAACGATGTATGTGTGTGGTCCAACCGTGTATAACCGTGTCCATATTGGTAATGCAAGACCTGCGGTCATATTCGATACGCTCTTTAGAGTCTTGAGTGATATTTTTCCAAAAGTTACATATGCGAGAAATATTACTGATATAGATGACAAAATTATTAAAGAAGCTTCAAAAAGAAATGAAGATATAAAGATCTTATCAGCGAGATATACTGAGGCGTATATGCAGGATATGCAGTCGCTAAAGAATTTAGATCCGTCAATCACACCCTTAGCAACGGAACATATCGCAGAAATGATAGATATGATTAGTATATTGATTGATAAGGGTTATGCTTATATGAATGACGATCATGTCTTGTTTTCTGTAGCTTCAATGCCCGGCTACGGGAAACTTTCAGGTAAATCTATTGACGATTTGATTCATGGTAAAAGAGTTGAAGTTGCGAGTTACAAAATGTCTCCAGCAGATTTTGTTCTTTGGAAACCGTCAAAAAATGGTGAACCAGGATGGGATAGTCCCTGGGGATGGGGCCGACCAGGCTGGCATATAGAGTGCTCGGCAATGAGTGAAAAGCATTTGGGAGAGACCATTGATATTCATGCTGGAGGCCAAGATCTAATTTTCCCGCATCATGAAAATGAAATTGCTCAAAGCCAATGTGCGCATGATGGAAAGACAATGGCAAATTACTGGCTTCATAATGGTTTTATTAATTTGGATGGTGAGAAGATGTCCAAGTCACTTGGAAACTTTCGACTTGTCAAAGATCTTCTTGAAAATTATGAAGGTGAGGTTTTGCGATATGCTCTTCTGTCCTCTCATTATAGATCTGAACAGAATTTTCATAAAGAGCTGCTAGATAGTGCTAAAGCTGCGCTCGACTTTCTGTATGGTTGCCTCAGGGGATCTAAAGATGTGCGCGAGCGGCTCAACAAATCTGGTCTGGGATATAAAGCATTACTTGATGATTTGAACACGCCGATAGTCTTAAGCGAATTACATCGACTGGGCAAACAGATAAACAAGACAGACGGTAACAGCAAAGCTTCCGCTCAATCAGAGTTAATGGGTCTTGCGCAGATTGTTGGTCTACTTGAATCCGATCCGGAGGAATGGTTCAAGAAAACTAAATCAATTCATGATATTAATGAAGATAAAATTAACGATTTAATCAAACAAAGAGTTGATGCCAAGAAAAATAGAGATTTTGATCTTGCAGATCAGATAAGAAAAGAGCTTCTCAGTAGCGGTATAGTCCTCGAGGATTCCAGAGAAGGAACTATTTGGAGACGACAATAATTACGATCCACGTAACTTTTTAAAGTTAAAAGTCTCAATCATGTTCACGCCTCGATTTAGGAGATTAGTCGCCAGTTCGCAGTTATTTACTTCATAGCAGACAAACTTCGTCGTGTTAGCGATAGGATGCTTTGAAAGGATAAAGTTACTTGGTATTAAGTTAAAATCCAAGAATACGAACTCTGGCTTGATAAGCTCAATTCTATCATGGTCAAGATCACTGAAATGCGTCAAGACAAACCCTGCTCTGAAATTATAGTCTCTTGAGATAAAATGAATTAGCTCGAGATCGAAGCTGATAACGACAACGTTCTCAATCACGTTTTTAAGAATCTTTGACAGTGTATTAAGTGAATCTTGAAAATCTTTTTGATGCAGTGTTTCTTGTTTTAGTTCTAGAAAGAAAGTGACTTCAGGATTATTATTTAAGAGAGGCAAAATATCTTCAAGTTTCGGAATTTTCTCTTCTATAAATTTATCCTCAAATCTTTCCGGTTCATGTGCTGGCTGATTGATAATTTCTTTTCTATTGCGATTATGAAAGTGAAAGTTTGCATTTTCCCCCACGCGATTTAAATTATCATCATGAGAGATAACAGGCAGTCTATCTTTAGAATATTGAAGATCTATCTCTATAAAACGCGCACCTGCCTCAATAGCTTTCGTTATCGCAATAAGCGTGTTTTCTGGATAGTCACTTTGAAGCCCTCTATGGGCCACTAGTTGAAGAGGATTAATCATTTTTCTGAGGCGGCTTGATTCTGCTTACTCTTCGATATATTCAAAAAATTCAAAATCAGCAAAATTTGATTGGCCAGATAAATCCTGGCAACACATTCCGACAAACGCACCTGTAAAGCTATTTCCAGCGCCTTTCCCAGCCTCGTCTGATATCAGGCTGTAATCAAGTATTAAATCTATAATATTCCATGCTTTATTGTCGAGAGACCAAGAAAAGATAAGATCTTGATGATTTACTGAGGCCCTCAGAAAAATACTTTGATTGGCAGGTATTTCGATTTGATTTATGTGATTGTTTGAATCATATAAAGGAAAAGTAGAAAAAGTAGTCGGATCACCTTCACAACTCATAATAGAGATGTATTTTTGTTTTTCATCGTCACATGAAATGAAGAGGTAGTGATATTTATGTGAATTATAGTAGCAAACCAATCCCGCCATCTGTTGAAAAGTGAAGGGATTAAAATCTATTTTTGTCGTTGTTTGAAATACTGGGCTTTGTTGTCGTCTGGCAATAAGCGCCTGCTCAAATTGATTGCCTAGCGATTGTTTGCCATAGAGTCTTAAATAACCTTCTTTCTCAGAGAGAGAATAAAATTTTTCTGGAAAAGGTGTTCTGAGCCATTGAAAGTAATTAGGAAGGAAACTTTCATTGAAGTTATATTTACTCGGCACTTCTGGCCATGGATGCAATTTAAGATTTACGTCAGCAACTTGTTCAAATGGCTCATTGCCACCATCGACTAATTTTAGCCAACCATCGTCATCCCAGTATGCTTTTTGTATGCCAGTCTCTCGACCCATGGGACTCCTCTTAAGTCCTAATAATGGCCTACTGCATAAATGGACTGCATAAATTTCATCATTTTGAGTTTCAACAATATCTCCATGCCCCGCTCGTTGAAGTTTTAAGCTAGGATTATCCTTTGAGGTTAGAAAGTAGCCATTAGGATCAGCTTCGTATGGACCCTCTATATTTTTTGATCTTGCAAAAGTCATACAATGATCATACTCAGTGCCGCCCTCAGCTGTCAGGAGATAGTAGTAATCATTGTGACGATACAAATGCGGAGCTTCTGTGAAACCTATTTTTGTTCCTTTAAAAATATTATGGACTGGCCCCACAAGCTTTTTTGCCTCTTCACAGTATTCCTGCAGTAAGATTCCTCCAAAAGGATTATTTCCAGGTCGGTAGTCCCAAACCATATTGAGAAACCACTTTCGATCCTCGTCATGGAATAGGGATGGATCAAAACCACTACTGTTTAAATAGATCGGATCAGACCAGACTCCATCGACTGTTTCGCAAGTTGTCAGATAGTTATGTGAGTCTTTAAAACTGCCATCATGTCTTTTCACATCTGTATATATAAGATAGAAACGATCACTATCATAACTTAGGCAGGGAGCCCAAATACCACATGAGTCGGCGTTTCCTCTCATATCCAAAAGTTCTTTTCGATTAAGGGGCTGCGCAATCAAGCGCCAGTTTACTAGGTCTTTCGAATGATGAATCTGAACACCCGGATACCATTCGAACGTTGACGTAGCAATATAATAATCATCACCAACGCGCACAATTGAAGGATCGGGATTGAATCCTTTTAATATGGGATTATTTATCATTGTTGATGCCTATATATCGATAGTGATTTATTTATCTGTCGAGTATTTTGTCATCTCTGAGTTAGTAAGAAAATAGGATCTAAGTAACAAGACGATTACGATACCAAAAAATATAGGTCCACCCGAGTAGATCCAAACTATCCCGTTAAGTGTTGATTCAGTTTGTTGAGCATTTGCAACATAACCAATATAAGCTAACGACCAACCAGCAGCGGCGCCTCCCAATGCAATACCAAATTTTAATGCCAATAAATGCCCAGCAAAACTCATAGCCATTCTATTTCCAACAGTTTTAAGGGCGGACTTCCCATATTCTACAGTATCGGGAACCATGGAAAACAAAATAGCCGTGACAAGCATATGAGCGAAGTTTGCGGCCATAGACAGGAACAGGGCGATTGAATAATCGTCTTTTGATAGAGGGAGAAAACCCAAGTGGAGAAAAATAGTTACGATTATTGCCCACTTAAAAATCGCCACCTTACAAAATAATTTCCGTAAGAAATTAGCAGATAAAGCACCTGCAACCCCAGATAACATACCAAGACTTAAAAACTGACCAAATCTCTCTTTCTCATCAAAAAAATATTCGATGTAGTAACCTGTCACAGAACCCCTCATTGCAACGGCGGTTAGCAAAAAGAATGTTATTGCTGCAATAATTACCCATTGCGAATTTTTTCGAAGATCAGCTCCATCTTTGAAAATACTTCTTAATTTCATTGGTTGCGACTCTGTATTAGATTCGATAACTCTCTCTTTTGTGTACACAAAACTAAGTGCGAAGCAAATGATTGCCGCAATTCCAAACACCATCATCGCGAGTGGATATCCCACAGATTCATCACCATTGCCAAAATAATTAACTAGCTTTGGCAATAAATAAACAGTCAAAGCTCCTCCAAGCATGGCCAAGGCAAAACGATAAGATTGAATTGACGCGCGCTCTGAAGAATCTTTTGACATTACTCCGCCTAAAGCAGAATAAGGAATATTTATCGCGGTATAAACAGTCATTAACAGCGTGTATGTAACATAGGCATAAACTAATTTAAGTGTCACGCCAGCATCTGGAGTATTAAAGGCAAGCACCCCTAAAACTGCATAGGGCAGGGCCATCCATAAAAGATAAGGACGATATTTCCCGTACTTAGTGCTAGTCCGGTCAGCAATACCACCCATAATTGGATCGGTGATCCCATCAAATAGCCTTACTACAAGAAGAAGAGTCCCGGCTGCCGCTGCACCAATGCCGAAAACATCGGTATAAAATATCAAAAGAAAGTTTATAACTATCTGAAATACTATATTACATGCTGTGTCTCCCAGACCATAGCCAATCTTCTCTTTTATGCTTATTGCCGATGTGCCCATTAGAAACCTTTGCAAATATTATTATTTTGATGACTTTAACACCGTGGAAGCCGTGTATCCAAACACTTTTGGAGGATTCAGTTAAATTGACAAACTACTTGTGGATGTTAGACTCACGTTATAACTAGAAAAGTAACTCAATAGCTAATAAAAAGGGGAGTAGCTAATGCGGAAATTTATTCACACACCATTGCACGCTGTCATTTCGAGATTCGTTGTCGGATCTCTTTTGGTAGGTGGCATTTCAGTCACTAACGCACAAACTTCAGATGAGGCGATCGAGGAAGTTATTGTCACTGGCATCAGAGCTTCGTTGCAGGATGCGATTGCTAAAAAACGAAATGCAGATGATATTCGAGATGTAATTAATGCGGAAGATGTTGGAAAGCTTCCTGACTCGAATGTTGCGGAAGCACTACAACGAATTACGGGTGTCCAGATTGGACGTTCCTTTGGTGAAGGATCAGAGGTTTCTGTAAGAGGAATTGCCGCAAATAGAATTGAATTAAATGGTCAGACTCAAGTAGGAACGGGCGCCTCTCGATCTATTACAACTTTCTCAAGCCTTCCTGCTGAAATGTTCTCAAGCTTAGAGGTTATCAAAACACCCACGGCAGATGAGGTCGAGGGTGGTTTGGGTGCTATCATACGATTAAATACACGAGGACCACTCGAAGGTGGCGATAAACCCTACGTCTCTGGAAAGCTTGAGACGCTTTATTCGGATCGCTCAGGGGAAGATGCACCTGGTGGATCGATTTATGCCAAAAACGCATGGACCTTAGATTCAGGAGCAAGATTTGGTGCGATAGTTAATGTAACTCGAAGTGAGAGAAAGGCCAGACAGGACTTTATGAGATTGAAAGGATGGGCTCCTCAAAACACTGGAATTGATCTTGATGGTAATGGAGCTGTAGAGAATATGGTAGAGGATTCGGATTCTGGCCAAATAGTAGCACTGAATGATGCTGCGTTTACTCCGTTGCAGACTGCATTTGCTGCTCAACTGCAAGACAGAACAAATGAAGCGATAAGAACGACTCTTCAATATCAAAGTGACGGAGGATCTGTCTGGACGCTTGACACGAGCCGTGCGAAGGCTGTTAGAGAAGATCAAAGATATCAACATACAACAGCTATTAATGCTAGGACAATTGCGAGAGACTTTAGAGATGTTACCTACACCGCAGATCAAACTGCGATAGCTGCCACCGTAGGTAATATGAGAGCAAACGGCACGCCTGATCGCGGGACAGGATTGAACATCCAGGCGAGTAGGGCGCCTTACGAGGGTAATACAACAACGTTTGCTTTGACCAATGAGCGGACATTAAATGATCGATTACTGATGACTGCTCAAGCTGCTTACGGCAAAGGTGATCAGATGAATGATCAAATTTATGCGACAGTAGTTTGGGGCCAGTTTAATACACTGCCCTTTATTCAATATGATTTTGGAGCTGGAACGGACTTACCAAATGTTGTCGGTCACTCTAGATCTCAAGATTTATCTGATGACACAAGACAAGACCTACTAGATCCAACACATATGAAATTAAATGGAATTTTGTATCAGGACCAGCATGAGCAGAATGTAGCCAAATCCTTCAAACTGGATTTTGACCTTGATGTTGAAATCGGAAACATAAATCAGGTTGAGTTTGGGGCGCGGATTGCTAACCGGACTGGTGAGCGCTATAGAAATCGAGGAAAGGATAATCAAAATGTCCCAGCGGATGGTATCCTCGCTGGTCTTAAATTTCCAGCGCTTGAAGAGTATATCGGTGGAAGAATGATCGTGATGCCTTATGGGGAAGATATGTTTGACGGTGCTTCCGGCGATTTTCTTCGTGATTATGTGGCTATTGATGCTGGCTGGATGATGACTATGGGTGATGAGATGCAAACCATAGGCGGGACAACGAAAGCTCGAGACAACGTTTGGGGCTTTGAGACTGACGAGGATACTCAGGCTGTTTATGCAATGGCTAACTTCGAAGGAGTTGGAAGCGGTGGAATTTTCGATGGTCTATCATACTCAGGTAACTTTGGCGCACGGTATGTAAGAACAGACCAATGGGCACAAGCATATGAATTGCAGCCAGATGGTTCTTTTAAACTAGTGGAGGAAGAGGCTAGTTATAACAATTTTCTGCCAAGCGTAAATGTTGCTTTGGCATTAAGTGATGATGTTTTGCTTCGAGTTGCGGCTGGAAAAGCTATGGCGAGAGCGGCGATGAGAGATATAGCTCCAATGACGACACTATTCTTTTTTACTCAGTCAGGAAATATTGGTAACAAAGATTTAGTTCCCGAGAAAGTAACTCAATTCGATATTTCTTTAGAATATTACATACCAGATGGAGGTTTAATCTCGGCTGCGTTTTTCACGAAAAGCTATAAAGATGCAATTGAAGACGGATTCATACAGAGATGTATTCCAGCGAGAGATCCTTCAGAGGGCGTTGAGGTTCGTGATGATGGGTTATTCTGTTCTGACGAGGACAACTTTACGATAATTGGTGATGAGACCGCACCTGATTTTGGAGTAGGAAGTCATATTTATTATAATCTTGCAACGAAAGTGAATGCAGGTAACTCGAGACTTAAGGGCTTTGAGTTAGCTTATGACAGACCATTAGATTTCTTGCCATATCCGCTTAGTAACATGGGTGTGCAACTCAACTATACTTATACAGATAGCAGCCTCTTACAATTAACAAGAACTGGCTATCCAGTTGGGTTACAGGACTTCTCTGAGAATAGTTATAACTCTATTGTTTATTATGAAGACGATAAATTTTCTGCTCGTTTGGCTTACAACTATAGAGACGATTATTATGATAACTTAACTCAAGCGAATGCTGCGCAGTTCCAGAAGCCATATGCATCACTTGATGGAAAAGTAACATACAAAATAAATAAAAAATGGGACATTTCACTTCAAGCACAAAATATAACAAATGAAGCGACAGAAATGTATCAAGAGATCGAAGAGAGATTAACTGATTATACGTTAAACGATACAATGATTCGTTTCACTCTTCAGGGAAAACTCTAAAAGGATAAATAGTTGTTAGAAAAAAAGGGGCGAATAGCCCCTTTTTTTATTGAACGAGACTTTTAATCGAGTGATAAGCTTCTTTCGGCTGATAATTTCTGTCGAAGAGAAGAGGGTAGTTAGTTCTTCCATTCACTGGCCATCCATTTTTCCAAGATTCACTATCAATTGTGCCCCAGGTGGACACCCTTGCAACTTTATCGCTATGCTTGATGAAGACTTCAAATAGTTCGGTATATCTCTTTGTATGCAATTTAGATATTTCCTCCGGTAGTCCTGAAACGTAAGGATTTAATTTTTCGTTGTAGGAATAATTCGTACTGATTTCTGCACCACTGTAGTCATCAACCTTCGGTAGTACATCTAGATCCATTTCAGTGATATGAACTTGTAAGCCAGCTTTGGCGAACTTAACTATCGCATCCTCAATCTGTCTAGCGCTTGGCCCGTCTAATGCAGCATGCAATTGCATTCCTACTCCATCAATTCTTATTCCCTTACTTTTCAACCTTCTGATGGCATCGAGAAGAAAGTCTTGTTTAGAGGGACTATCCATGCCGTAGTCGTTATAGATTAAGTGAGCACTTGGATCAGCCTCTCTTGCATATTGGAACGCTTTTTCGAAATACTCACTTCCAATATATTTAAACCAGTTAGTTCGACGCCACTTATCATTATCTACAGCTTCATTAACAACATCCCAAACCGCGATCGAATTCCTGTATCGATCTACCATAGTTACAATATGATCTTTCATTATTTTTAATAGGTCTTTTTTTGATCTTGGGCGACTATTTTCAAAGAATACGTCATTCGGAATTTGCGCATGCCAAACAAGTGCATGCCCAACCATCAGCATTTGATTTTTACGACCAAAATCAACAAATTTGTCTGCAAGTTTCCAATCCCATTTATCAAGAGAGGGTCTTATCATCCCCCATTTCATGTCATTTTCAGCTGTGATCGTATTGAATTCTCTGGCGATCAACTTTAGTAAGCGTGAGTTATTGTTTTCTAATGTATTTGTAGAGATTGCAGTTCCAATATGAAATTTGTCTTTAAAGGTATCTGCTAGACCGGACTCCGTAATCGCTTTTGTTTTTGCAATCGCCGCAGAATTGAATACCAAAGGAAGTATTGAGGCACTTCCATAAGTAATAAATTTTCGCCTGTTAATCTCTTTCATACTATTTTGACAATTCTAAATGATTTTAATTCACGGCACTTCAATGACACTACTTTCTGCCCATCCGTACTTGACTGCTTTAATTCTAAGCTTATCGCCTGAGCTTATTAATAGCGGCTCATGGTACAACTGCCAAGGATCCTTATTCAATTGATAACCAATTGAGTCATTTGGGGAGGAGGGCACTAGAATTACCTCTCCATGCTCACCAAAACTAAAACTTGGAGGTGACGTGAGTGGGCGCTTTCCACCTGGCCAAAACCTTTTTGCCATTTGAATCTCTGATTCATCGCTCATATCTTCAAGTTCACCAAGCCGTTTATCTAAAGCGCTTCGCATTTCAATTAATTGCTCTTTATATTCTTCTAGATAAGCTAAGTTTTTTGTCTCATAAGGATCTTCTATGATGTTGTAAAGCTCGTGCTCTGGACGATTATTGAACCATTGCCTTTGAGCCACATCTAATTTTCCAGACTCATAATTTTCCCAAAGGTTTTGCATTAGAAGCATTTGATCTCTGTATGCGAGATGCGTAGCTCCTGGCCGGCCCGGCATGTAGTTTTTAATGTACTTATAATTTTTATCTCGAATCGCTCTTTCTCTAAACTCGAACTCATCTAAGCGATCTTTTGATGCATAAATAAAATTTCTCTCATCCGCTTTATCGCCATCAAGTTGAGGAGATCCATGCATATAGTCGGGAATGTCAATGCCAGCTATTGATAGGATACTAGGCCCAATATCTACAAAGCTGATAAGCTTGTCTACCGTGGATTCAATCATCGATTGATCACGAAATTTCTCCGGCCAGTAAACAACTAATGGTACCTTAATTCCGCTATCATAAAGCTCTCTTTTACCTCGCGGAAGACCATCACCATGATCAGTAGTCCATATAACAATTGTATTTTCCTCAAGGCCATCATCTTCCAGTTGTGTCAACAGATCACCAACCATGCCATCCATAATAGAGATATTGTTATAGTGGTTTGCAATGTCATTTCTTATAACTTCATTATCAGGGTAATAAGGAGGAACAATGACGTCCTCAGTATTCGTTTTTGAGTAATTTTCCATTTTTGTTTTGATTCTTTCCACATAACGAGGAAACAGTTTGCTCTCATGTGTTTCATAGAATGTAACAAACCCAAAGAATGGCTGATTTTTACTACGCTTTCCCCAAGCAACTTTTGAGCTCTCGTGGTCCCAAATTGTGAAAGGACCCGATCTGACAGAGACATCACTGAATTGATAGTCCAATTTATTCACCACAAAGGTAAAGTACCCATTAGCTCTTAAAATTTCTGGATAAGCCTTTATATTAGACGGAGGCACAGACCGATACGATGATTCTTTAAAGGCTCTGGTACGCATATGCTGCGCTCCAGTGGATATTTGATGAACACCAAGGATTTGAGCTGCACGGCTGGGAGAGCAAACACCAGCAGTCGTATATACATTAGTATATTTTGTGCCTTTTCTTGCTAGGGCATCGATATTAGGAGTTTGGGCGACTTCGTCGCCGAAAACACCGACTCTCGAGCTCATGTCCTCAGCCATTATTAATAATATATTAGGCCGAGGTTGCTCGGAATAAGATTGAGACGCAACAAAGGCGGAGCAAATACAAGTGAGGAGGAGCGCACGCGCTAGAATACTTTTGTTTTGCATATTCTTGTGTACTAGATCAATTGTCACTGATCATTCTCGCGAGTTTAATTTTTAATGCAATACCGGATGCTAAAAAGAACCCATCTCTCACAGAGACTCCCTCATTTTCAAGTTGCACACCACACGATTCTTCCCAAATTGCTTTATTAACCAGTGAGAGCTCACACCAAAATAAGTTTGATACTCGGCGTTGCTCAGATAGATTATCTCCAGTTCCATCAATATATTCAAAAAATTCTAATTTAGCAGGCGGCGATTTTTGTAATGCGAGTAAATATGTGTTGCTTAGAGAATGTAGGAATGATTGATTTATATTGAAGTAATCGTTCTTGTCGTCAAAAAGAATCATGAGTGATAATGCGACTAAACCACCATGAAAGATATCTTCTGTTTGAGCCTGATCCGAAGTCTTGCTATTATCAAAATTCCATAATAAGTATTTATTATTATTATCGTAATCAATTATTTGAATATCTTTTTTAAAGTTATTTATTATTGAAGAAATCGTGTTTTTGTATCTATCAATAATAATATTATTATCAGTTTCCTTGTGGATTTTCTTAGTTTCCAGAACCAAATAGAGAACGGTGGCCATCATGAAATTTCTATTATAGGAGGTCGGTTTTCCAATTTTTTCCTCTGAAATCTCATTGATTTGAGAAATGCGAGAACTGTTCGCATGAATAAACAACTTGTTAATCTCATCGAACCATAAATTGGAAAAAGAATATTCATTCAAAACTTTTTCTACTTGTTCAAGATAATAGCTTGATTTCTTTCGATATGCGGAGTTTTCAGAGTTAGCCAGAACAAGTGCGGTAAGTGCAATTGGTTGTAAAATATTTGCGGTCATTAAGTGATTTGTAAAAGCTACAGGCTCGTTGTTGAGAGACCATCGTCTCTCAAGTGCAGGCCATACTGGCAAGGATTTTTCATCAATAAAAAGCTCTAGATCATCAAGATGATCATTTCTCTTGCTTAAAAGGTGGTCAGATCCTATTAACATCGCATCAATAAGGCGCGAATCTGCTCTCTGAAGGTGAATTAGTCCGAGGCCCATTATGTATTCGGCGTAATTCCAACTCAAAGCTCGATTATAATTATTCGCGGGCGGAATTACTTGATCGACTAATTCTAGATAGTCATCAATCTCATTCGTTACTGATTCATTGTTATCCATATCAAGATAGAATCGTTTTTCGCTAAAGGATTGCGAGGATAAACCCGATAGAGTGATAAATATGGCAATTATGTAGACATATAGACGAAATTCCACTTTAGCTAATTATTATCTGGGCCTAGAGAAGCCTTGCAGCTCTTCTATCTCTTTGCTTAATATGCGCCTTTAGCCTTTTCTGCAAATCTCTCATTACACTCTTATATTCTGGATCACTGACTAAATTTACAGTCTCTAGTGGATCATTCTCATGATCATAAAGCATATGCTCAGTGATTCGACCTCCACTAAACCAAGCAGAGTAAGAATATCTGTCGGTATGGATGTTCTCGCCAGCATGATATCTTGTATATACTGCGGGTTTTGTGAGTGAATCTGCATCCTCAAGCGTTTCAACGAGAGATTCACCCTCCAAATGATCTGGAGTTGGAAGGTTTGCGAGTTCTGTTACTGTTGGATAGATATCAAGATACTCAACAACGCCAGGAACAGATTTATTTTTCTCGCCACCGGGCTTTCGGATGATCAACGGCGATTGAGTCGCAAGCGTAAATAGCGAGTGTTTATTCCAAAGAGTATGGTCTCCTAAACTAAAACCATGATCACCCGTAAAAATAACGACGGTATTATCGCTAAGACCAAGCCTATCAAGAGCGTCCAAGACTTTCCCCATTTGAGCATCAGCATATGATGTTGATGCATAATAACCATGGCGTAAGATTCTAGCTGTCTCTGGAGGCACATTATCTACCCATCTGCTTGGGACATCAGGAATACCATCATACCACTCCCTCAATTCCCCAGATTGATGCCATGCTTGATTTGGCGCATCTTTAGGCTTATCTGGAATTGGAGAGAATTCAATTTTATCTCGGTCATATAGATCCCAATATTTTTGAGGTGCGGCAAAAGGAAGATGTGGCTTTACGAAGCCGACTGCAATATAAAACGGCATATCTGCCGCCTTTAGCTGTTCAAGAGTTTCTATCGCAGCAATAGCGGTTTTGCCATCTATATACTGATTGTCGGGCACGTCATTCCACTCATAAGCAGGACCTTTACCACTTCCGCTTGGAGAGCATATGTTTCGTTTTTTGCAACTTGTAATATACGCCTCTACATTTTCTTCTTTTGAATAATTCATATAGCTGCTTCTGTTGCCCTCCATATATTTCGCATCCCAGGGAGGTATGCTCCAGGCATCATCAGTATCGCCTCTTCTATGAATAATCTTGCCCAAAGATACGGTGATGTAACCATTCTCCTTGAGATAATGGGGTAGTGTGCTAATTCCAGGTGCATCCTCATCAATTCGAGCATCATAGCGTGTAAAACGAGTTGGAGTTGGCCTTAAACCTGTTAGGAAACTAGCTCTTGAAGCCCCACAAGAAGGAAAGTTAGCGAAAGCTTTTTTATAGACCACTCCTTCTCTTGCAAGTCTATCGATATTTGGTGTAATTGCCTCATCATCGTCATAGGCTTTCAAGCCCTCAGTTCTCAAATCATCCATAATTATATGAATGAAATTTAACTGTTTTTTCTTGTCGCTAACTTGAGTGATACCTCTTATTGGCGCATTTTTTGATGATTCTGAACTTTTCTCCCCCTCACGGAGAAATTCAATGTGGTCAATTAATACAGTGCCCGCCGTGACACCTTCACCATCGGCAGCATTTTTTCTAAATCGAAGAGTAATGTCCTCAACTATACCTTTCCATGCTCGATTCTTACCTAGGTTTATTTTATAGGTTTTAAACTCAGTATCATTCCCGGATAGGCCGTTAAATGGTATGTACTGAGTTTTCAGATCACTATTGCGATTTAATACAAGTTGGAGACGCTCATTTGGCGATAAATTTTGAATTTTTATAGATATGTATTTAAAGTCATCAGCATTAATACTAGCCCCAATCGTACCAAAGTTTGGATAGGGTGATTTTCCAGCTATTTCATAAGTTACAAACGATTCTCCAGCTTTTGCTGTGGAGTGGTTAGAGGCCTCCCAGTCATGATTTGTTCCATTAAAATTCCAGGAGGTCTGACCATGAGCTGCGCTAGCAGCGAGTAAAATGCATGTTAGAAATGAATTTGCTACCCATCTTGATGTAGCGAGATGACATTTGATTTTCATAAAAGAATTCCGTTTAGTTACTAATAGTAATCCCTACTCAGGGGCATGTTTTATAGCTCGCAGTAGTATGATCACATGCTTCCAATTCAGTTTGTACCCCAAGATCTCCTTGATCGTCCATCCAAGCAATTAAGCTTGGCAGTAGTGCCTCTACAATTGTCTCGGACCCAGGTTCATCAATGAGATTATACTCCTCGAAGGGATCGTTTTGAATGTTGTATAGCTCCATTTTTGGGCGTTTTGTTACTCTTGCTACTTTTTCAAGTGCTCTCTCGTTACCTGCTTGTCCAGCCTTGTACCAATCTCCAAGCATTCCTCTACCTAATTTGATGCCTTTAGTTCCTGAATTCTCAAATTTACTTTCATGCAAAAGATTTAATATTAGCTTGTGAGTTTTATCTCTAATGGATCGGATAGGATAGTTCGATCCTCCTCTTATATTTCTGGTTGTGTGCACACCATATACTAAATCACGATGAGGTAAATCTGGATTGAAGATTACTTTTTTAAAGCTCTTACCATCAATATTTTCAGGAGCTTGCTTGTTTGCAAGTTCCAAAAGTGTTGGCACAACATCCACATACTGAATAAGAGCATCACTTTTTGTGTCGGCGTTTATTTTATTTGGCCATCGCATGATGAAAGCGACTTTGAGCCCAGCGTCATATGTAGTGAACTTTGCAAACGGCATACCAGCGCCGTGCTCACTAGTGAATATGAAAATGGTATTATCTTTCTGACCATTTGCCGCCAGGGCGTTTTCAACCAATCCAACCTCTCTATCCAAATCAGATACCTCGGCATAATACCTGACAAGATCATTTCTAAACTGCGGTGTATCAATCATAAAAGAGGGCACATTGATATTTTTTGCACTGTATTTAGACCTATCACCTCTCGACCAAGGACCATGAGTATTATGGCTTGCGATGACAAGGAAATATGGTTTGTTATGACTATCGCTGATAAATTCAGAGACTGCTTCAATGCCAAATGTGGACTCTCCTGAATTATCTTTTGCCTCCTTGCCAATTTTTTTGAACGGGTAGACTGATTGAGGCGCAATATGTCCTTTTCCTGCTAACGCGACTTGATAACCGCTGTCTTTAAAGTAATGGACCAAGCTCTTTGTTCCTGCATACGCATCACCATGGTTGGGATAAGCGCCGTTTTTGACAGGATATATACCAGTATATAGTTGCTGTCTTGTTGGTGAGCACATTGCAGTCGAGGTAAATGCAGAAGTAAATATCATTCCCTCCCGTGCAAGTTTATCAATATTTGGAGTAATCGCATTCTTTGGCGTATACTTATAGAGTCTGTCATAAGGACCAATATCAAACCAATTTGTGTCGTCTGCTAAAAATAGAATTACGTTCGGTGGGCTATCATAATGATCTTTTTTACTATCTATGACGCTTTTTAGAGATGCCCTTATTCCTGAAACGATATCCTCATCAGAATAAGTCTTGTTTTGATCCTGTCCCGTGAAAGCGGGATATGAGATCAATAAAGAAATTAGTAAAGAAAAGACTTTAAAAGTAGGAATTGCGTCAGAATTGCTAGCAAACAAGTCTAGCTCCTAAACATATAATCATTGATGATGTTTTCTAGATGCTCTTGATTACCACTTATTTGATCCGGTTCACCCACTTCCGCAGCATAATCTCTCAGCTGCTGTAATGTGAGTTCACCCTTCTCAAAAGAAGCACCCATTCCTGAGTCAAAACTTTTATATCGTTGTATTTTATTGGAGGGAATGCTCGAGTTACTTAGTATATTGTCTGCAATTATCAATGCTCGTGCGAAAGTATCCATACCTCCAATGTGGGCCATAACTAGGTCATCCACTGTAGTTGACTCACGTCTCACTTTCGCATCAAAGTTAAGTCCACCACTTTTAAATCCACCATCAGCGAGGACAACCATCATTGCTTGAACAGCATCATTTAGGTCGGTTGGGAATTGATCTGTGTCCCAACCATTTTGTGCATTTCCTCTATTCGCATCAATGGAACCCAGTAATCCCGCATCTGTGCACATTTGAAGTTCATGCGCAAATGAGTGACCAGCAAGCGTTGCATGATTTGCCTCAACATTTATTTTGAAATCCTTATCTAGTTCATGATGTCTCAAAAACCCAATTACCGTCTGTGCATCAACATCATATTGGTGATACATTGGTTCCATTGGTTTTGGTTCGATAAGGTAAGTTCCCTCGAAGCCAATTGATCGACCATAATCTCGCGCCATTCTTAAAAATTGAGCTAAATGATCTAGTTCTCTTGCTGTATTGGTGTTGAACTGGTAGACGTATCCCTCTCTACCACCCCAAAACACATAATTTTCACCGCCTAGCTCTACAGTTGCATCTAAAGCGGCTTTTACTTGTGCCCCTGCATGAGCAACTACATCAAAGTTTGGATTTGTTGATGCGCCATTCATATATCTTGGATTAGAAAAAACGTTGGCTGTCCCCCATAACAATTTTACACCTGTTGCCTTTTGATGATCACTTGCAAGTTTGACCATATGATTGAGATTTTTCTCTCTCTCACTGAAGCTGTTTCCCTCGGGCGCCATATCAACATCATGGAAGCAGTAGTAGGGAACACTCAGTTTAGTGAATAATTCAAAAGCAGCATCCATTTTGTCTTCTGCAGCTTTCAAAGCTTTTGGATTAGAATCCCATGGTTTTACTCGTGTTCCTGGTCCAAAGGGATCTGTTCCATCAGCACAAAACGAATGCCAGTAGCATATTGCAAATCGAAGATGCTCTCGCATCGTTTTTCCAGCGATAACTTTACTCTCATTGTATGCTTTGAATGCAAAAGGATTATCAGAATCTTTGCCCTCAAAAATTACTTTTTTAACATTCGGAAAATATTCACGATTTCCAACAAAATAGTCACTGCTCATATACTTTTTCCTTATTTGAATAGCGGTATAATTTGATTTACTGCATTTTGATAATCACTATATCCCTTTTTGTAGATGTTTTTGCACTCTAAATTCGGAAGAGTTGATTTTTCCTCATCAACTGCCAAGTGGTCAGTTATAATTTTATCCAATTTTATGTTTTTGTCTTTTTCCCGAATTAATACCCACAGCGCCTGAAGTGCGGCCCCAAATGAGGCTCCTTCTTCGATTTTCAGTATTTGAATAGGTAGGTGAAAAATATCTGCCACTATTTGGCGCCATTGAGGACTTTTTGCGCCTCCGCCTGTCAATATAATTTTGTCTACCCTTAATCCAAGTGCAGTTAGCTCATCTAATCCATATCGAAGTGCATAAGTAGCGCCTTCAACTGCTGATCTCAAAACATATGCAGGCGTACAATTTTGAGATGTTAATCCAATCAATGATGCTTTGCCTTTCGGTAAGTTCGGAGTTCGCTCTCCATTAAAAAATGGAATTGTTAATAAACCACCACTGCCAGGTGGGATCGAATTGAGATCATTATTAAATTCATCTAACGATCTCCCAACCAAATCGCGCATTAGCTCGGTTGCAACGGTACAATTCATGGTACATAAAAGTGGTAGCCAACCATCTGTGGAACTGCAAAATCCAGCTATGGCGCCTTTTGGATCGATAATGGGTTTACTAGAGTATGCGTAGAGAGTCCCTGAGGTACCTAAACTCATAGTTAATTTGCCATCTGTTAAATTTCCAGTTCCAATTGCTCCCATCATGTTATCTCCACCACCGCAAGAGACGGGTATTCCTTCTGGCAGATCAAAATCAATCGAAAATTGTTTTGATGTTCTTCCAATAAAATGATCGTGCCTTACCAAGGGAGGTAGACAAACTGAAAGATCTCTATCTGGATCTAAAGCGCTTAAGATCTCCATAGACCAGCTTCTTTTTTTAATATTTAAAAAACCAGTTCCAGATGCATCGCCGTGCTCCATGCACTTCACACCCGTCATTATAAAATTAATATAATCATGAGGAAGGAGAATTGTATTCAGCTTGTTATATTCTTCAGGTCGATTATTTTTGAGCCAAAGTATTTTTGGGCAAGTGTAACCAGTCATTATTGCATTGCCCGCTATTGAAATGACTCTATCAATGCCACCGAGTTCATTATTTAAGCTGTCTGCCTCCATTTGAGTCGCGGTGTCACACCATAATTTAACCGGTACCAGAACCTCGTCATTTTCATCTAACGCAACAAATCCATGCTGTTGACCTGAAACTCCAATGGCTTCAATGTTATTTTTTATTTCTATCGGTATATTTCTTGTGCATTCTCTCAAAGCCATAAGCCAATCTTTAGCACTCTGCTCCGCCTTCCCGTTTTCATCTCGGTCAACTTCAAGTGGCGACGCATGCACATGAATAAGTGATTTTGAATCATAGTCATAGCACACAGTTTTTAAACTTTGCGTTCCAAGATCGATTCCTAGTACTATTTTCACGATAATGAGCTCTTTATTGATATAATTTTTTAAAGCGTCACAAAATGTAAACCTTTAGTTAAAGCGTTGCAACACATAATCTCATCGAGTAAACAGTGATCAAAAATATGAATTCAAAACTTTTGGAGACGAGTATTCATAATGAATTTGGTGATACGGCGACGCTTCTGAATTATGGTGCCAGAATAAAGTCCCTCGAAATTAACCTTGGGGCAGAAAAAAGAAATATCGTGCTCGGATATCAAGATAATAAAGATTATATTAATGATCCCTATTACATTGGAGCAACGATTGGGAGATATTCAAATAGAATCGAGAAAAGCAGATACTCAACTCAGAACACTGAATATATTTTGTCTAGCAATGAGGGGGAGAATCAATTACATGGTGGCCCAAGAGGTTTTGATAAAGTTTATTGGAACGAGAAGCATAAAAGCAAGGAGCATATTTGCCTAGAGTACCTCTCACCCGATGGAGATCAAGGATTTCCCGGGGACCTACTCATAACCGTAACGTATAGTTGGGAAGCGGATCGAAGTCTACGAGTAAGTTACACTGCCGAATCTACTAAAGAAACACCGGTTAGTGTAACTAATCATAGTTACTTTAACCTTGAACAGTCTGTTAATGATATCTATGGGCACTTTATTCAAATTGGTTCGGAAGAAATTACGAGATTTAATCCTGACTTTACTACTGATGGGACTTTTGCGTCTATTATAAATACATCTCTAGATCTGCGGCAGGAAAAATTGGTTTCGGAACTTGTTTCGAGTGATGATGCTAGAATAAAACTGGTGGGTGGTGCTGATTTCAATTATGTTTTAAACAACGAATCTGTTGTGATACTTCAAAACAGTGCGCGTGACTTGATGTTGCGATTAGAAACAAATTACCCGGGGCTTCAGTTATATACTGGCCAACATCTGGGCGGGCCGTTTAAAAGTTATCGGGCGATTTGTATGGAGCCACAATTCTATCCATGTTCACCAAATCATACGCACTTTCCGAATTGTTTTATTGGGCCAGAAAATTCATTAAATAAGTACATCAATTTAAAATTTAAAACGTTTAATATTTTATGAAGTTTGATAGACGTCAGTTTTTGAAAATTTTACCTGTTGTTCCAACTGTTGGTTTGGCAGCAGAGCCAAAATCATATAGAGGAATGAGTGACAGTGCGGTCTGGCGAACAGAGGCTTATAAGCGGATCGAGAAACATCGTAAAGACGATTTTAAAGTAAGAATTATTGATTCTGCAAAAAAGCCAATCAAAAATATCACGGTTGATTTATCACTGTATAGGCATCATTTTGGATTTGGAGCTGCGCCTAAACTTGCTCGTCTTTACGACAAAAAGTTTTCGGCGGAGATTCGAGGACTTTATCATGATTTTTGTGAAGTTTTATTCCATAAATTAACACCTGAGAATTCTTTAAAATGGAAACATTACAAAAATAATGCAAAATTTACTGAACCCTTTTTAGAGTGGTGCAAACAAAAAAAAATTCCTGTAAGGGGGCACTGTTTGGTGTGGCCAGAATTCAGACGAGCTCCCAAGTCAATTGAGAGATTTCGCTCTGATCAAGAGGGGCTTGGATCAGCGATCCGCGAGCACATCAAATTTATGGTCAATAGTTTTAACTATCCAGTTACAGAGTGGGATGTTTTAAATGAGGCTGTAAATCATGATGAGTACATGAGAATTTTAGGCAAAGATGTTGTCAAAGAATGGTTTCAGCTTGTCAAAGATATGAATCCTAACGTTAAAAGATATATTAATGATTACAGTATATTGACAAAAAATAACGTAAGACATCGCAAGAGATACTTCCGATATATTAAGGGTTTATTAGATTCTGGCGTTCCAATAGATGGTATTGGTTTTCAGTCGCACATTCCAAAAGGTTTCAATCCAACTCCACCAGAAGAAATTATTCGCATTGCTAATGATTTTTCTGGTCTCGGGCCCGAACTTCAAGTCACTGAGTTTGATTTTGAAACCTCTAATCGTGATCTTCAGGCGCAGTACACGGAGGATTTTATGACGGCAATTTTTAGTCAACCAAAAATGACAGGTTTGATTACATGGACACCGTTTGAATACGCTAAAAACAATGTACCAAAACCTGAGGCAGCATTAATTGACAAAGATCTACAATTTAAGCCTAATGGAATGGTTTGGTATGAACTTATAAACAAAAGATGGATGACTAAAACAATTGTATCTACTGATGATAACGGGTATTTAAAATTTAGGGGTTTCAAAGGTCGATATTTGGCTTCGATCTCCCATTCCAAAAAAGAAATACTTGATATTGATTTATCAGAAAGTAATGAATTAGTAGTCGCCTTGACCTGAATAATTATCATTTATCTAGAATGACGAAGGATTTTTCATGAGAATAAATAAAAAAGTTTTAATAACTATACCTTTCTTTTTTTTAACTTTTCTAATCAGCTCTTGTGATCAACAAAATACAGATCTAAAAAAAGATATTTTGCCGCGTTATAAGAATTCGACTCTTGGAATCGATGAGAGGGTTGAGGACTTATTGGGAAGAATGACAATTGAAGAAAAAGTCGGCCAAATGGTTCAATTTGTGGGTATAAACCATTTGAAAAGATCAGAGAAATTTCTCTCGATTGAGGAATTGAAGAAGAGCGATGCGAGCGGGTTTTATCCCAATCTACATTCGTCTCAAATTCCAGATGCTATTAAATCTGGATTAGTTGGCTCCTTTTTACATGTGTTAGACGTCGAGGAAGCGAATACCTTACAAAAACATGCTCAAGAAAGTCGTCTCGGAATACCTTTGATTATTGGAATAGACGCAATTCATGGAAATGCCATGGTTCGCGGTACGACAGTCTATCCAGCACCACTTGCAATGGCGTCCTCATGGAATATAGATCTTGTCGAGAAAGCGAGTATCCAAACAGCAATTGAAATGAGAGCAACTGGAAGTCATTGGACCTTTGCTCCAAATATTGATCTTGCGAGAGATCCAAGATGGGGCCGAGTTGGCGAAACCTTTGGAGAAGATACGCATTTGGTGGGTGAAATGGGTGTAGCAATGATTCAGGGTCTTCAGCAGGGTGATTTTACATCTAAAAATACTGTAGTAGCGAACGCAAAACACTGGGCAGCTGGCGGTGAGCCGTTAACGGGGATAAATTTGTCACCAATGGATGTCTCCATGAGAACTTTGTATGAAGATTTTTTCCCCCCATTTGAGAGAGCTATTGAAGCAGGTGTTTTTACATTTATGGCAGCTCATAATGAGATTAACGGAGAGCCTGCGCATGGAAGTAAATTTCTTTTAACGGAAGTTTTGAGAGAGGACTGGAATTTTGACGGATTCGTTGTGAGTGACTGGATGGATGTTAGCCGACTGCATACATTTCACAAAGTTGCTGAGAATCCAAAGGAGGCAGTTTATCAGACAGTGGATGCAGGAATGGACATGAATATGCATGGTCCAAATTTTGCTCCGTATGTTTTAGAGTTAGTTAAAGAAGGTCGGTTAAGCGAGAGAAGAATAGATGATTCAGTAAGACCAATCCTAACAGCAAAGTTTCGGTTGGGACTGTTTGAGAAATCAATTGTTGATAAAGAGGTTAGTAAAGATTCGATCCATACGGCCGAGCATCAACAAACTTCCTTGGATATTGCACGTGAGTCAATCGTGCTTTTAAAAAACAAGGGCGATGTATTGCCTTTAAAGCCGGGAATTAAAATTATGCTTACCGGCCCTAACGCTGATAATCATTCGATACTTGGTGATTGGGTTATGCGGCAGCCTGATGAGAATATCACGACGATTAGAGAAGGACTTGAGGCCGTAGAAGGAATTGAATTAGATTTTGTCGATGTAGGCAGTCAGGTCAATGATATTACTACTGAAAAGATAAACAGGGTAGTTGAGAGTATCTCTGATCAGGATGTGATCGTTATAGCGGTAGGTGAAAATCCTTTGAGATATGACAGGAAAGGGAAAACAACGGGAGAAAATGTAGCTCGATCCTCTCTTGGATTATTTGGACGTCAGTTAGAAATGATTCAAGCGGCCAAAATGATGGGTAAACCTATTGTGGTGATTCTTGTAAATGGCCGTCCGATTGCCGAACCGTGGTTGGTTGAAAACATAGATGTGATTATTGAGGCGTGGGAGCCAGGAGCAAAAGGTGGCGAGGCGCTGGCAGACATCATAATGGGACAAATAAATCCAAGTGGAAAATTACCAATAACAATTCCATATAGTGTAGGACATCTTCAAGCAATTTATGATCACAAGCCATCGGCTTACAGACATAAATTTGTCGATACACCAACAAAAAATCTGTTTGAGTTTGGTTTTGGCTTGAGTTATTCCACTTATGAATATGAAGCCCCAAAGTTATCAAAAAAACAAATAAAGTCAGATGAGTCCACAAGTATTTCGGTGAAACTTACGAATACTGGCAAGTATGGTGGCGCCGAAATTATTCAGTTATATATCAGAGATGATTTTAGTCAAATAACAAGACCAGTTAAGGAACTAAAAGGTTTTAAAAGGATTTATTTAGAATCTGGCGAGTCAGCAACTATTGAATTTTTGGTGGAGCCAGATATGCTCGCGTATTACAATCGTGATATGGAATGGACGGTGGAGCAGGGCAGTTATACCCTGATGATAGGACCGTCTTCGAGACAATCTGATTTGAAATCTGCCAAACTGACCGTAAATTGAGATATATCCGCAGTAATAACAAAAGGGTGAAGAAAAATGGAAGGGAAAACAGTTCGTCATATTAAAAACATCAGCATGGTAGCGTTATTATCGTTTTTGATTTCTTGTGATAATCAAAAGACAGAGATAGTTTCGGAGCCCGATAATAGATTAAATGTTATTTACATTCTTACAGATGATCAAAGGTATGATGAACTAGGATTTATGAATCCAGTAATTGATACTCCCCATATGGATCGACTAGCAAAAGAGGGAGTTCATTTTGAAAATGCCTTCGTTACGACTGCATTATGTTCGCCAAGTAGAGCTACTATACTTACCGGGCAATATATGCACGAGCATGGAGTGGTTGATAATAACAGTCCGCCAAAAGAGGGAACCATCTTCTTTCCGCAATACCTTCAGGAGTCAGGTTATAAAACCGCCTTTGTTGGTAAGTGGCATATGGGTGAGGCGGCATCGGCAGGTAGAAAGTTAGACGACCCTCAGCCAGGCTTTGATCATTGGGTTAGTTTTGCGGGCCAAGGGAACTATTATCCAACAAGACCCGACGGTAATTCGCATATGTTGAATGTAAATGGTGAATCTGTTCCACAAACGGGTTACATCACAGATGAACTCACTGACTATACTTTGTCCTGGCTCGATGAACATAAATCCTCCAGTGACAAGCCTTTCTTTGTATATTTATCTCATAAAGCGGTCCACGCAAATTTTGCACCGGCTGAACGTCATAGAGATCAATACTCTGATAGAACGATCCCAATACCTGACAGTCAAGCCGATACTGAAGAAAATTATAAGGGTAAGCCAATGTGGGTTAAAAATCAGCGAAATAGCTGGCATGGTGTTGATTTTCCATATCACAGTTCCCTCGACGTCCAGGCTTATAAAATGAGGTATCACAGAGCACTATCAGCTGTTGATGACGGAATTGGAAGAATTTTTGAGTGGCTAGAAGAAAATGGGCATGCTGAAGATACTATTGTTATGTTGATGGGAGATAATGGTTTTATGTTTGGTGAGCACGGTCTTATCGACAAAAGAAATGCATACGAAGAGTCAATGCGGGTACCTCTTTTAGCTTGGGGTGGTGATTTGCGAAAAAATCATATTGTCCCTGAGATTACGGCTAATATTGATATTGCACCAACAATGCTTGATATAGCAGGGTTAGAGTCACCTGATCATTTCGCTGGAGCAAGTTTTTATGCTTTAGGTAAAGGAGAGCAGATGAGTGATTGGCGAAAAGATCTCATGTATGAGTACTATTGGGAATTTAATTATCCTAGCACTCCTACCACGTTTGCACTGAGAACTGATGACTACAAATTTATAACTTATCATGGTCTCTGGGATACAGAAGAATTATATGCAATAAAGGACGATCCCAAAGAGATGAATAATTTAATTCACGATCCATCTTATCTTGGAGTTGTTGCTGATTTACGGCAAAAATTATTTGCAAGGTTATCTCAATCTACATCGGGATTCTCAGTTCCATATACCGAGAAATTCAGTCATGGAGCTGTTTTTAGAGAAAAAAATCGATCAAAGGCCGCAGAGTATCCTGAGGAGTGGCTGCGAGATGGAACTGAGTCAGATTTAAGGAACTTCATGCAAAGAGATATTCGGCGAGCTGCAAGGTTAAAAAGGGCCGGAAAATTACGCTAATTAAATATCGCCATGTTTAATAAGATAGCTATGGGAGCGATATCATTGAATTTGATATTGCTTTCATATATATGTCTAGCTGACAACTCAAAACCTCCCAATATACTTTTTATAATGGTTGATGACTTGCGTCCTGAATTGGGTATTTACGACCACCCAGTTGTCAAAACGCCTCATATTGATAAATTTTCTAAAAATGCAACAATTTTTACTAACGCTTACGTTAATGTCCCAGTATGCGGTGCGTCACGAGCAAGTATGATGACAGGTATTAGGCCAAATCAGGTGAGGTTCAGAACCTATCAAGCGAGGGCTGATAAAGACGCTCCAGACGCTGAAACAATCTTCGGGATGCTAAAATCAAATGATTATGTAACACACAGCATTGGTAAGATAATGCATTTTAGTGACGACTCTTCAGATGATTGGAGTGTCCCACCATGGAAACCAAAAGTAGAACATGGAATGGGGCATAGGAACTATTTACTGGATGAAAATATAAGTTTTTTTAAGAAAAATAGAACTGGTCCACCTTTTGAAAAAGCTGAAGTAAACGATAATTCTTACTTTGATGGCAAGACAACAGTAGAGGCTCTGAATCGACTTGGTGTCTTGTCTAAAAAGCAAGATCCGTTCTTTCTCGCGGTAGGATTTGTAAAGCCACATTTGCCCTTTAATGCCCCCAAAAAGTATTGGGATCTTTACGATCATTCGAAGATTCACCTGCCAGACAACGCAGAGCAACCAACAAAAGCTCCACCAAAAGCAAAGCATGCGTTTGGTGAATTAAGGAAGTTTGATGGAATACCTGAGAATCCTTTGCCTGTGCCTGACGATATAGCAAGACAGTTAATTCATGGCTACTATGCTTGCGTAAGTTACATAGATGCTCAGATTGGAATGCTTCTTAGTAGGCTAGATAGTTTAAATTTGACTGAGAACACTATTGTTTTTATCTTAGGTGACCATGGTTGGAGTCTTGGCGAGCACGGTTTATGGGCAAAACATTCTCCTTTTGATCTTGCTACAAGGACCCCTCTTATAGTCAGAACGCCCGATCATTTAAGTGGAACATCTAAATCAGGTAAATCTCATGGTCTTGTTGAATTTGTTGATATCTTTCCAACAATTACTGAACTGACTAAACTTAAAAAATTAGATCAACTTGATGGAGAAAGTTTTGCTGCACAGCTTAAAAATCCATCTTCACAGGGCAAAAGTGCTGTTTTTCCAAGATGGGCGATTGCTGAGATTATTAAAACTGATCAGTACTCATATACGGAATGGAGAGATAAGCGCGGCGGTGTTTTAGAGCGGATGCTTTACGATCACAACCTAGATCCAGAGGAAACTTTCAATGTGTCTGGAGAGCCTGAGTACGCCGAGATAGTGAAATCGCTCCATCAGCGTTTATCTGAGCATGTCTCAGAGTTTGGCATTTAACTTACTTTTTGTTCTGAAGTAAGCTCTTTTCAGCAGAAATAACTGTTTGTTGAATCAAAGTATTGATGGTCATTGGTCCGACTCCTCCTGGCACTGGAGTAAATGCTGAAGCAATATCACTTAAATTACTGGCTTCTATATCTCCATAGCCTCCTGGATGATATCCAGCATCAATAACTACTGCGCCCGATTTAATCCAGTCAGATTTAATAAACTCAGGGCGTCCCACTGCGCCTACTAAGATATCTGCTTGTTTTATAATTTTATCTAAATTAATGGTCTTGGAGTGGCAGATTGTTACAGTCGCATTTGCATTTAAAAGCATTGCCGACATAGGTTTTCCAAGTATTGCACTTCGTCCTACAACTACGGCATATTTTCCTGCTGGGTCAATTTGATAATTCTCCAGCATTCGCATAATTCCTTGTGGTGTGGCAGAACCGTATGCGTCTAGTTGCATTACCATTCTTCCAAAACCGTGACAAGTCACTCCATCTACATCCTTTTCAATCGCGATATGATCAAAACATCTGCGCTCGTCTATTTGAGATGGCACAGGATGTTGAAGAAGAATGCCGTGACAATCCTTATTTGTATTTAACTCATCAATCTTGGTAAGTAGTTCTCTCGTTGAGGTGGTCGTAGGCATCTCAATTGCAATTGATTCCATTCCAATTCGTTTGCATGCGTTCTGTTTCATTTTGACATAAGTTGCTGATGCAGGGTCGTCTCCAACAAGAATCGTAGCTAGAATTGGCGCTCTTTCATTATTGATACTTTTGATTTTCTTCACTCTTTCCGCTAAGTCACTTTCTGACTTTTTAGACAGGGCTTTACCATCAAGAACTATTGCAGACATTTTATTTCCTTATAATTTGAGCGCGTGTGTGAGTGGTCGTTATTTTAATCGAGGATAATTTCAAGTAAACAATTAATCTTGGCTTTTATATGATTTTATCTAAAGCGATTATTAATTTTTCAATTTCATCAGAACTTGTGTAATGTACGAATGAAATTCGAGCGACGCCACTATCTGGCTCAATTCCAATAGCCTTCATTAGTCTATATGCGTAACAATTGCCATTTGCAATTCCAATTTTCTTCTTAGCAAGCTCCTTAGATATATGGTGGGGAGTGATCTTTGACGAGATGAACGACACGGTAGGGGCGCGCATTGATGTTTTATTTTTACCAATAATTTTAATCGATGTGCTCTGAGAGAGAAAATCTAACAAAGGTTCTAAATTTATTTTCTCCGCATCTTGAAACAATTTGCTTATATCATTGGTCTTAACTGTTTTACTAAATTGTGCGAAATGATGAGCATGGACTAAATCAAAATAATCTATGACACCATTTATTGCTGCTATCTGAGCATGATCAGGGCCAGATGGCGTGAATCGACTGGTTGGAACTTTAGCATTAAAAAAGTGACCTTGAGACGGCAGCTCTTCATTTAGCGCTTGCTTCATATACATGATTCCCAGATGTGGACCATAAACTTTATACATTGAGAAGAAATATATATCCGCATCAATATCACCAATATTTGGAAAACCATGACCTGCATACGAGACGCCATCAACTATTGCAAGTGCTCCGGCTGAATGGATTCTCTTAATCCATTCCTTCACAGGATTTATACTCCCAACAATATTAGAGCAATGCGTAAACGCTACAAATTTTGTTTTGTCGGTCAAAACTGCATCTAAATTCTCGATCTCTAGCTCTGCAGTATCCTTATTAACCTCCCAGGTTTTTACTATGATTCCACCAGTTTCAAGACGAGTCCACACTCCGATGTTGGCTTCGTGGTCTTGATTTGTAACAACTATTTCATCACCGGACGATAGATATTCGCGAAAAGCATTATATATTACATAACTATTTTGCGACGTAGATGTACTAAAGTGAACCTCATCTGGAGTCACGTTTAGCCATTCAGATAATCGAACTCGAGCAGAGCTCATTAAATCTCCAGCCTCTGACGATGGTGCAAATCCATAGTAGGGCTGAACCTTTGTTGTCCGATAAAATTTTGTTAGAGCGTCAACACACTGTTTGCAGGGAAACGAACCTCCTGCATTTTCAAAGTGCGCAAAATCATTTAATGAGGGCTCTGAGAAAGCGGGAAATTGATCTCTGACAAAATTTAAATCTAATGAGGGAGACATTTTAAACTCCTGAATCTAGGATCTTTATCTTATCAAAAATGATTACGTATAAAAAAGTCTAAGTAGTTGGTAAATGAATGGGGTGGACGACGGGGATTGAACCCGCGACCACCGGAATCACAATCCGGGGCTCTACCAACTGAGCTACGTCCACCATTTCAAAGCAAATCTCGATATGGCGCGCCCGGCAGGATTCGAACCTGCGACCCTCTGCTTAGAAGGCAGATGCTCTATCCAACTGAGCTACGGGCGCAACTTAATGAAACCTAAAATTGGTCGGGGATGAGGGATTTGAACCCCCGACATCCTGCTCCCAAAGCAGGCGCGCTACCAGACTGCGCTAATCCCCGATTTATCAACTCAAACGCTCATATATGAGATCGCGAATCATACTGGGCGAGGAGATTAACGTCAATGAATAACAAGACATACCTGTGACCTTACAACCATCTGCATATCACTAAAATTGGTTCATTGTATTGTCTTTACCTGAAGCCTTTAAAGCAGCAGATCCTGAGAAATATTCTTTGTGTTCATCACCCATATCCGATCCTGCCATATTTTGATGCTTTACGCAGGCAATACCTTGTCTTATCTCATTTCTCTGAACCTGACCCACATATCCAAGCATGCCTTGATCGCCAAAATACAGCTTTGCAAGATTATCAGTTGACAATGCGGCAGTATGGTATGTTGGCAAAGTAATGAGATGATGAAAGATTCCAGCCTCTCTCGACGCATCTAATTGAAATGTTCTTATTCGCTCATCTGCCTCAATTGCAAGTTCAGATTCATCGAACTTTGCCTCCATTAAATCCTCACGATTGTAGTTTGAAAGATCTTTCCCTTCAGAGTCCCATGAGTCAAAAACTTGTTGTCTGAAGTTGAGTGTCCAGTTAAAGGACGGGCTATTGTTGTAAACAACTTTTGCATCTGGAACTACCTCCCTAATCTTCTTCACCATCGATCCTATTTGATTAATATGAGGTTTCTCTGTTTCGATCCATATTAAATCTGCACCGTTTTGTAGACTAGTTATGCAGTCAAGAACGCATCTGTCTTCGCCCGAACCTTTCTTAAATTGAAACAGATTACTTGGTAATCTCTTAGGCTTCACAAGACGTCCGTTCTGATAGATAACCACATCATTGCTCTGAATCGTTGACAAGTCGACCTCATCGCAATCGAGAAATGAATTATATAGATCACCTAAATCACCAGGCTCATTACTAACAGCAAGCTGTTTTGTTAAACCCGCTCCGAGCGAGTCTGTTCTTGCAACAATGATACCTTCCTCTACCCCAAGTTCTAAAAATGCATATCTTATGGCATTTATTTTTGCGAGAAAATCAGCATGAGGTACAGTTACTTTTCCATCTTGGTGTCCGCATTGCTTTTCGTCGGAAACTTGATTTTCAATCTGAATGCAGCATGCTCCAGCCTCTATCATTCTTTTTGCCAGCAAATATGTTGCTTCTGCATTTCCAAACCCAGCATCAATATCTGCGATTATTGGGACCACATGAGTTTTGAAATTTTCAATTTCCTTTTGAATCCGGGATCTATCGTTATCATTCGCATTATCTAATTTTGTGAACAAATCTCCGAGTTCTCTTGCGTCCGCTTGTCTTAAAAAAGTATAGAGCTCCTCTATTAGGGCTGGCACGGATGTCTTCTCGTGCATCGATTGATCAGGTAAAGGGCCGAACTCTGATCTCATAGCTGCTATCATCCAACCCGAGAGGTATAAGTACTTCCCAGACGTATCGCCAAAATGTTTTTTTACTGAAATCATTTTCTGTTGGCCAATGAACCCATGCCAGCAACCGAGGGATTGTGTAAAAAGTGATGGGTCATTATCGTATGCGCTCATGTCCCTCCTCATGATTTCAGAGGTGTACTTTGCGATTTCGATACCTGTTTGGAATCTGTTTTGTAATCTTAACCTCCGAACTGACTCTGGATTGATAGAGTTCCATGATGAACCATGTTTGTTAATATTATTTTGAATCGAATTTAATTCCTCTTGTTCCAGCATCTTCTACCCTCTCATATTTTGCAAAGTTGCGAAGTTTATGTATGATCTAGTCATAATTCCAGATTATAATTTATATCTCGGGTATTTATTATATGAATATTGCTAATGTCGATTTAAACCTTCTTGTGTATCTTGATGTGCTTCTTCGAGAAAAAAATGTAACACGTGCTGCAGAGGAACTCGGCATTAGTCAACCGGCCATGTCCAATGGTCTTAAACGAATCAGAGAACTTTTTTCAGACCCAATTTTAGTCAGAACTAGTGATGGTATGACTCCGACAGAGAGAGCGAAAGAATTACAGCCGCTCATCAGATCTGTGATAAATGCCTCTGAGCAGGTGATATTACCCAAGTCAAGCTTTGATCCGAAGAGTTCAAATAGGATATTTCGTATTATGGCAAGCGATTATGGTGAAACTACGCTGATACCGGTGTTATTGACTGAGCTTTCGAAAAGAGCACCATCAATAAGGTTAGACATAATGACACCCAGTGATGTTAGCTTTCCAGATGTTGAAAGAGGAAAAGTTGATCTCGTTATAAACCGTTTTGATAATCTACCACTATCATTTCATCAATCTTTGCTTTGGAATGATGGTTTTTCGTGTGTTGTAAATTCAAAAAATCCTATTCGGAAACTATGGAATCTTGATACATATTTAAAGGCTAAACATGTATGGGTCAGTAAAACAGGAATGGGTGTTGGAGTTGGTGTTAGTCCCGATACATTTCAAAAACTTGGATGGGTAGATGATGCACTTGAAAAAATTGGGAAGAAAAGAAACATTTCCATATTTACTCGACATTATCAAGCAGCTTTAATATTGGGCGGACAGGAAAATTTAATTGTCACGCTTCCTTCAAAAGCTGCAATGCAGGTCCAGGATAATAAAAGCTTTTCTATATTAGAGCCTCCCTTTCATATCCCTAAAATGCAGTTAAAAATGCTTTGGAGTCCGCTTCTTCAAAACGATCCGGGTCATAAGTGGATGCGCCAATTAATCAAAAGTATTTCTGATGATAATGTTGAATAAATTTATTACTGACGGAGTACCGGTAAATGAATAGTAGAATTGAAATTGCTAATCTGAAAGTGGATGCCACACTATTTGAGTTTATAAATACAGAAGTTTTACCGCCGCTTAAATTTAATAATTTAGAATTTTGGAGAGGCTTTAGTGATCTTATTTACAAGCTAACTCCAAAAAATAAAGATTTACTTGTTGAGCGAGATCGGATTCAAGGTTTGCTGGATGATTGGCATGAAAATAATAAAGCAAATGGTGATTTTTTTGAATACAGAGCTTTTTTGGAGGAAATAGGATATTTGAAGGCTGTTGGGCCAGATTTTACAATAAGTTCTGAAAATGTTGACGATGAAGTCAGTAAGAAGGCAGGCCCTCAATTAGTGGTGCCTATCATGAATGCTCGGTTTGCGATAAATGCAGTGAACGCGAGATGGGGGAGCCTTTATGATGCACTCTATGGTAATGATGTGATCCCAGAATCACCTGGCTTGGAGAAAGGTCCTGGTTATAACGCAAAACGAGGTGAATATGTCGTTAATTATGGGAGAGATTTTTTAGATAAAAGTGTCCCAATTGACGGTATATCTCATAACAAGGTCTTTCAGTATCAAATTTCATTGTCTGAGGGCTTATTGTGTATCGATAAAAATAATAAGTCTTATAAGCTAAAGCAGCCGGGAAAGCTTTTAGGTTATCTCGGAGACAAAGAAAATCCAACTTCAATTCTATTAGAAAACAATAATTTAAAGATAGAAATTAAAGTAGATTTTAAGTCTAATGTTGGTAGCACGGATTTAGCGGGCGTAAAGGACATAATGCTTGAATCAGCTATATCAACAATTCTTGACTGTGAGGATTCAGTTTCCGCAGTGGATGCAGAAGATAAGTTGCTGTCTTATAAAAATTGGTTTGGTTTAATTACTGGATCTTTGACATCTGAAATTATTCGTAATGATTCATCCTTTAAAAGGAAACTCAACTCAGATAGAGAATTCAGGACATTGGATGGATCAGTATTGGTCGTTCCCTCACGAAGTTTAATGTTTATTCGTAACGTAGGTCATTTGATGACTAATGAGTCAATTCTGTTACCTGATGGCTCTGAAATCTACGAAGGAATAATGGATGCGGTAATAACGTCATTAATATCCCTTCATGATCTGAAAGTTTACCAACGCAACTCAAAAACAGGCAGTATTTATATTGTAAAACCAAAAATGCACGGGCCCGAAGAGGTCAAATTTACAGATGAATTATTCAGTGAATGTGAGCGTTTATTGGGCTTAAAGTTAGGCACAATAAAAGTAGGTTTGATGGATGAAGAAAAGCGGACCTCTGTTAATTTATATGAATGTGTGAGAGCGGTTCAAAATCGTATCGTTTTCATTAATACCGGTTTTTTAGATAGAACCGGTGATGAAATTCATACCAATATGTCGAAGGGACCAGTGCCTCCAAAGGATCAATTTAAGGAAATGCTTTGGCTTCATGCCTATGAAAAAAATAACGTTAATGTAGGATTAAAGACCGGATTCCATAAAAAAGCACAGATAGGGAAGGGGATGTGGGCCAAACCTGATTTAATGGCTGATATGATGCGTGAGAAGATCAACCACCCTGAGTCTGGAGCTTCATGCGCATGGGTTCCCTCGCCCACAGCAGCCTCGTTGCATGCGCTTCACTACCATGAAGTTTCTGTTTGCGATCAACAAAAAAAGTTAATGAAGAAAGATGAGGATTATATAGACGATATGCTAATGCTTCCTTTGTTTGATCCAAAAACACTAACAAAAATAGAGATACAACGCGAGGTTGATAATAATATTCAGGGAATACTAGGTTATGTTGTGAAGTGGATTGATCAAGGAATTGGTTGTTCTAAGGTTCCTGATATAAATAATATTGGGCTTATGGAGGACAGGGCAACTCTACGAATATCAAGTCAAATTCTTGCGAATTGGATTGCACATGGTGTTTGCTCAGAAAAATCAATTCAAGAATCTATGGAGAGAATGGCGAGGATTGTAGATGAGCAAAATGCAGGAGATCCTAAGTATCGATTGCTGAGTGATGATTTTTTGACAAATAGTGCTTTCAGAGCTGCAGCGTCCCTTATTTTTGATGGCATTACACAGCCCAATGGATACACAGAACCTCTTCTCCATTCATTTAGACAAGAAGTTAAAGCAAAGGAAGCATCAGAATGAAGTCTGTGCCAGATTTTTGTGATGAGTATTCAGACAAGATCCAGATCCTTCAGTTTGATTTTAAAAACTTTGGAGCAGTAGATAAATTTTCCGGCGAAATTGTAACGGTTGAGTGCCCAGAAGATAATTCATTGCTAAGGCGGCTGCTTGGAGACGATGGTACTGGGAAAGTTTTGGTTGTTAATGGCGGTGCAAGCAGTGCTTGTGCATATCTTGGAGATAATTTAGCGTTACTGGCGTGTCAGAATAATTGGGCAGGAATTTTGATTAATGGAATGGTGAGAGATGTTGATGAGCTCGCGAAGATGCAAATTGGCATCAAGGCGTTAGGAGCATATCCAAAAAAATCGGAAAAAAGAGGTTTGGGGGAGTTTGGCCATGATATTGAGTTTGGAGGTGTGAAATTCCAATCAGGAGCATTTGTGTATTCTGATAATAACGGTGTAATTGTCTCAAGTTCTCAGCTTTTGTAACTTAAAAAGTTCTTTAGTCATTAACATGTGTTCAATCCCGGCATCAAGAAACATGTCGCCGACTTCAGTAAATCCAAACTTTTTATAAAAACCAACTGCAGTTATTTGGGAGTGTAGCCACACTTTCGGAAATTTTTTCTCAACAGCGTAAGTCAAAGCAGATTCAAAAATTTTTTTTCCAACGCCATTATTTCTGTAATGTTTTAAAACAGCCATCCGACCGAAATGACCATCTTTTTGCATCCTTGCTGTTCCGATTGGAATATTAGAATCATCGAATGCAAGCCAGTGCGTTGATGAGCCATCCAATCCATCAAAATCGATTTCTTCAGGAACTCTCTGTTCATTGACGAATACAGTCCTCCGGATATGTTTGATCATCTTCATATCTTGGAGCCAGTTAGCATATCTAATGTATATCATTAACAAGGCCTTCCGATGACTATATTTATAAATTTGTAATATCAGTTGCTTTTTTTCCAGCATTTCCAAGATAAGAATTCGGTGTAAGTTTTTTCAAGTTATGTTTTTCATGCGAGGGTATATTAAGATTTTCAATAAAATTAGTCATCGAGTTCTTGGTCAATTTGGTCCCTCGGGTTAACTCTTTGAGTTTTTCATATGGATTATCGATTTTATATTTCCGCATCACAGTCTGTATAGCTTCTGCGAGTACTTCATAGCTGCAATTCAAGTCATCCTCTAACTTGGTGGCATCAATCTCTAGTTTGCTAAGACCCTTAGTTAGCGATTGATAACCAATTGAAGAGTAGGCCAGTGCGGCACCCATATTTCTCAATACGGTCGAGTCAGTGAGATCTCGTTGCCATCTGGAAATTGGTAATTTGGTTGCAAAGTGAATTAGTAAGCTATTTGAAAGCCCAAAATTTCCTTCTGCATTTTCAAAATCAATCGGATTCACTTTATGTGGCATAGTCGATGAACCAATCTCTCCCTTTACCATTTTTTGCTTGAAATAACCGATAGAGATGTAGCCCCAAATGTCTCTGCATAAATCGATTAGAATAGTATTCAGCAGAGACAAAGCATTAAAATACTCGGCCATATAGTCGTGTGGCTCGATTTGAGTCGTATAAGGATTAGTATTGAGCCCAAGGTGTGAAACAAATTTGTGACAGTGGTCAGGCCAATCGACATCAGGATATGAGATTAAGTGAGCATTATAATTACCTACCGCACCATTTATTTTGCCTAAAATTTTGATGGACCCGAGTCGTTCATATTGTTGTGATACTCTGAAAGCAAAATTTGCCATTTCTTTACCAAGAGTAGTGGGAGTAGCGGCTTGACCATGGGTTCTTGAGAGCATCGGAATATTTGCATATTGACTACTAATTGATTTTAGATCTGAAATTACTGTTTCGATTTCAGCTCGTAAAATGTCCTCTCGAGCGTCATGAAGCATTAAGCCATGAGCAAGATTATTTATGTCTTCCGAGGTGCAGCAAAAGTGGATAAATGGAATTAGCTTAGATAGTTCAGTATCATTTTTAAATATCTTGTGAAGGAAGTATTCAACTGCTTTAACATCGTGGTTGGTGGTTTCCTCAATGCTTTTTATTTCTTGCGCATCCTCTAAAGAAAACGAATCTATAATTTTCTCTAACGCTAAATTCGCTCTAGTTGATAGAGATTCAGCTTCCGTTATAGAGGGATTTCCACATAAGCTTTTTAACCATTTGATTTCAATTAGAACCCTATACCTGATGAGTCCATATTCACTGAAAATATTCTTATATAGTTGAGTTTTCTTGCTGTATCTCCCATCAATTGGAGAGATAGCGGACAGTTTTGAAAACGACTTATCACTCATATTATTAGCGCGCTGTTTTAAACCGCTATTATATCTTATAAGAAAAGAAAATTCAGATTATCAAGGTGTATTTTGTGCTTAATTACTTTGCAACTCTATCAATGACACCGCCGCCAAGACATTCATCACCACTATAAAAAACCACTGACTGTCCAGGCGCAACTGCCCTTTGCGGGACTTCAAACAATACCTCGTACTCATTATCTACTTTTTGAATAGTGCATTTTTGATCATTTTGCCGATAACGAATTTTTGCATGACATTTAAATTCATCAATCGATCGTAGACTCTCGTTTATCCAATTAATGTCTGTAGCAAAAAGTAGTTTTGTATATAACTTTGGATTGCTATTCCCTTGGCCGATAATCAGTTCGTTTGTATCAAGGTTTTTATCAAGGACATACCATGGAGATTCATCAGAATCTTTAATGCCTCCAATTTTTATGCCTTGCCTTTGTCCAATAGTAAAAAACATGAGTCCCTGATGTACCCCTAAAATCCTACCGTTTTCATCGGTGATATTACCTGGTTTTTTGCTTTTATATTGACCTAGAAAATCGGCAAAACGCCGCTCTCCAATGAAGCAGATACCTGTGCTATCTTTTTTGTTAAATGTTTTGAGATCATTTTTTTCTGCAATTTCTCTCACCTCTGATTTCATTAACTTGCCAAGGGGAAACAAAACATTTTCAAATGCTTTACTAGGCACGGCATTCAGAAAGTAAGATTGATCTTTATTTTCATCAAGACCCTTCAATAATTTTGGTGTGCCTCGTTCGTTAGACAATTGTGCGTAATGTCCCGTGGCTACTAACTCGGCTCCTAATGATTGAGCATAATCTCTAAATACTTTGAACTTGATTTCTCTATTACAAAGAATATCAGGATTTGGTGTTCGACCACGATCAAACTCAGAGAGAAACTCCTCGAACACATTATCCCAATATTCAGGAGCAAAATTTGCCGTATTTAGTTTGATTCCAATTTTATCACATACATTTTTTGCATCTTTTAAATCCTCTTTTGCTGTGCAATAGTCTGTGTCATCATCTTCATCCCAGTTTTTCATGAACAGTCCTTCCACTGCGTAACCTTGATTTTTAAGAATTAGAGCTGCTACCGATGAGTCCACTCCGCCGGACATACCAACGATGACTTTTCGTTTATTTTTCATTGTTCATTCATCTGTAAACATTGTTAATGGATAATTAGGTTTCATCTGGTAGTCATTGAACGATTTTCTCGTAATCTGGCTTCTTGGAGTATTTTTAGGATCATTAATTTCTGGGAGGGTAAGCCATTCAACTTTTTTTATATCAGGATCAATTTCAAAGTTTGGTATCGTTTTGATGAATTTTCCAACAAACACTAGCCTATAATAAGCAACTTGAGATGTATCAGAAATACTTTTATAAAAACCAAGAAAGCTATCAAGTTTGACAGCAACCCCTGTCTCCTCGAGAGTTTCTCTCACGGCAGCGTCAATAACATTTTCACCGGGTTCTACATGCCCTGCAGGTTGATTAAATACTAATTTATTCGAAGGTTTTTCCCAAACACATAAGAATTTCCCACCGCGCTCTACAATTGTTGCTACCGTCAGATGGTTTCTAAGATGCATTTCTAACTTCCTTTTTCGTTATTATTCCACGTCTTGATTCGCCAGGCTGTAGGGTCAAAAGCGAAATGGGACCTATTCGATATCGAATTAATCGTAATGTCGGAAAACCTAAATTTGCAGTCATTCTTCTAACTTGTCTATTTCTGCCTTCGCTAATGATAATCTCAATCCAAGAGGTTGGAATATTTTTTCGAGTTCGAACTGATGGATTTCTTTGCCAAATATCAGGGTCTTCAATTCTGCAACATTTAACAGCAGATGCAAAACCATCACTTAGATTGACACCACTCATTAATCTTTCACAATTTTCTTCAGTTATATCTCCTTCAACTTGAACCCAATAATATTTATTAATTTTATTTTCGGGATGACTAAACGCTGACTGAATATGTCCATCACAGGTTAAAAGAAGCAAACCTTCACTGTCGTAGTCTAAGCGCCCAGTGGGATAAAAGTATTTTTCTTCAACATATTCACTCAGTGTAGGACGGTTATCTTTGTCTGTGAACTGACTTAAGACCCGAAAGGGTTTATTTAGCGCTATTAAATTGAATTTTCGCATGTATTTTCTGTCATAAATTTATGTTAAATGTGATAAAATTATATTCTTTGATCGAGCAAAGTCTCTCAAAACCTCTACCTCAATATTTTCAAATCGGAGCAATCTATGAGCTATAAGCATATAAAAATTCCAGAAGTCGGATCAAAAATAACGGTAAATCAAGACTTATCGCTGACCGTTCCGGACGATCCTATCATACCCTTTATTGAAGGAGATGGGATTGGCGTTGATATATCTCCAGTAATGATAAAAGTAATCGATGCTGCTGTTGAGAAAGCATATTCCCAAAATAAGAAAATATCCTGGATGGAGGTATATTGCGGTGAGAAAGCGGCCGAATTGTATGAGGGTGATTGGTTCCCATCAGAAACGCTCGACGCGGTAAAAGAATTTGCTGTGTCTATTAAAGGACCCCTCACAACACCAGTCGGTGGAGGTTTTCGATCTCTGAACGTTGCACTTAGGCAAGAGCTAGATTTATTTGTATGCCAACGACCAGTTAGATGGTTTTCTGGGGTCCCATCCCCTGTAAAGGAGCCGCACAAAGTTGATATGTGTATTTTCAGAGAGAACTCTGAAGATATCTATGCTGGAATTGAATGGAAAGCTGGCACAGAAGGCGCAAATCAAGTAATTAAATTCCTTCAGGATGAGATGAGTGTTAAAAAAATAAGATTTGATTCAAATTGTGGCATTGGGATAAAGCCGGTATCTGAGCAAGGCACAAAGCGTTTGGTAACTAAAGCCATTCAATATGCAGTTGATCAAGACAAATCATCTGTTACGTTGGTTCACAAAGGTAATATTATGAAATTTACTGAGGGAGCCTTTTGTGATTGGGGTTATGAAGTTGCCAAGGAAACATTCGGTGCAAAACCTTTAGATGGAGGCCCTTGGCATGTATTTACAAATCCGAATACCAATAAAGAAATAGTCATTAAGGATGTAATTGCGGATGCAATGCTTCAACAAATTATCCTTCGGCCATCCGAGTATGATGTCATTGCCACTCTTAATCTTAATGGTGATTATATTTCTGACGCTCTAGCAGCTCAAGTTGGTGGCATTGGTATCGCTCCTGGAGCCAACCTCTCTGATGAGGTGGCTATTTTTGAAGCAACACATGGAACAGCACCGAAATACGCTGGGCAAGACAAAGTGAATCCTGGATCACTAATTCTATCTGCCGAAATGATGTTGCGACATTTGGGATGGAATAATGCAGCGGATCTTGTAGTTAAGGGAATAGAGGGAGCAATTGCAGAGAAGAAGGTGACTTATGATTTCGATCGCCTTATGGATAATGCGACGCTAATGTCCTGCTCTCAGTTTGGTGACGCTATTATCGAAAATATGTAGTTAATTGATGAATTGATAAGTGTCTGTAATTTTTACATGAGATTATGTCTTAAATTAGGATAACCAATGAGAGTAGTTCGTACTCCAAACGAGAGATTTATAGATCTTGTTGACTTTCCTTTTTCACCAAATTACCTAGAAATCGATGATGATGCGGCAATTGAACTCGCGGGCGTTGCGATTGATTTATTTAAAAAAGCTTAAGGATTATCAATTTTTATTGCAGGCTGAAGCTTCTCTTCAGCTAAAAGGCCATATATAAGTTTCTTTGCGAAAATGAGTCCGATTACTCCAAATAAAGCTGCACCTACAGCCTGACCAATTAAGACACCGCTCGCTCCATAAATTGATCCTCCAATTAGCACAAATGGTATCGTTCCAAGTGTTGCTTTACCAATATTGAGAGCGCTTGATAACTTTGGAGAACCAAGGTTATTCAACGCAGCGTTAGATAAGAAGAGCATTCCATTAAACACGAAAGTGATTGCCAAATATTTGCAAAAAAGATTAATAATATCAGCAGCTTGTCCAGATAAATTAAATGAATTTATTAGTAGAGGAGCACATAGAAATAAGATAAAGGACATGATGATACAAAACAATAAATTCACCAACTGTGCATCGAGCATTGCCCGTTTTATTCTTTGATATTGATTTGCTCCATAATTCTGTCCAAGTATTGGCCCAACAGCGCCTGAAAGAGAAAAAATAAAGGCAAAACACATGGGAATGATCCTTGATATTACAGCATACCCAGCTACGTAGTTGCTCCCATAAATGGCGATAGAGTAGAGAACAAAGGCGTTTCCAAGTGGTGTGGCACAATTAGTAAGAATTGCTGGAACGGATATATTTAATATTGCTGGTGCATTTTTCTTTAAAATTATGAATTCTGGTTTAATAAGCAACTTGTGTTTAACATGTATTCTCGACATGGCAACTATTAAGATCACGAATCTCGCAAAGACGGAGGCCGTTGCGGCGCCTTCAACGCCGAGGTTTAGGGTAAAAATAAGAATTGGATCGAGTGTGAGGTGAGTGAATGCGCCAGACAGTGTTGAAAGCATCGCACCCTTTGCGTCTCCAAGTGCACGCAACACAGCAATTGAGCTCAAAGCGAGCGATAAAATGACTGCCGAGGGCATTATAATAATTAAGTAATCTACAGCTACAACTGCCACATCATCACTTGCTCCTAGTAAGTAGACAATTTCCCTCATGTAAATCATTGCTAATAGCGCTATAAATAGGGTCAGACCCGCAGATATAAGAGTACAATTAACAGCATAGTGCCGTGCTTTTTCGATGTTTTTTTTACCAATTGATTTTGATACTAGAGCACCAGCGGACACTGATGCACCAATCGAGATTGATGTTAATAAAAATATAAGAGAGCCTGCTATGCCAACTCCTGAAACATTATCAATATTTCCGAGAAGACCAATAAAAAATAAATCCAACAAGTCGACGAAAAATACGGCCATCAATCCAATTGAACTGGTGGTTGCCATCTTCAAAATATGTGTGGATAACTTGCCTGTGACAAATCTGGCTTCATTCATAATATTTACGGGAAAGTTAATGATGAAATAGTGTGTATTTGATCCTAAAACACTCAATCTATAACAACTAAAATGATATTATCATATTACTATGGCTAAATTACTTAAATTAGAGAGATTAATCTTCCTACCTTTGCTGATTCTAATATCACCCAGTCTGCTCGCAGAGATGAAAAGAGTAGATATGCAGTTTGACAATGAAGACAGGCACTACCTTATTTATTTGCCCAAGGATAGTTCAGCAGAATCTCCAATTGATCTAGTTATTGGTTTTCATGGCTATGCCGGTACTGCCTCAGGTTTTGAGCTAGAGGTGACGGGGGGATTTAACCAGTTTGCAGATAAGTACAATTTCATTGCGGTTTATCCTCAATCTCTTTATCTGTTTGAAGAAGGTGATTATTACTCCACTTTCAATGATTTGACAGGATCTAAATCTGGTAGTCAATTATTGGAGATATGCACTTTAGATGCTTACAAGTATCCAAAATTTTCTAATTGTAAATATCCAAGTCGATGTTCTTATCAACCTTGCACCGATGATATTGGATTTGTAAGGCAGTTAATCACAGACATCAAAAAAGATTACAAAATACAAAATATCTATGTTTTTGGAAACAGCACCGGTGGTCTTTTTGCTCAAAGATTTGGATGCTCGCATCCAGAATTGATTAAGGGGATATTAAATGTTTCGGCTACTCAGATTTTTGGATACGGATGCATTCCAAGTTTGCCGGTCAGTCTTACAATATATAGTTCGGAAAAAGACACTGCCGTACCACCGATAAATGTTGAAGCCTCTGATGGTTACTTATATGAGCCAATGAGTAGAGTAATTCAAAATTTTGTGGACAAATTTAAATGCAAAAAATTTTACAACGAGACTGTGAAAAATAATGAAACATTTGTGAAAATGCAATATACCGAATGTGCGGATGAAGTTGTAATAACCTCTATTCTCAATCTAGAGGGTTATCATGTTTGGCCTGAAACTGGATTTGATGACTTAACGAAAAAAAGCAAATGGGTTCCGTATGGTTATTGTGCTACAGATCTGCAACCTGAATTGAAAAATGAAAAATGTAGAGAAAATTTAAATATAGATCCTTGGGGTGCGGATTTTTTAGTTAAACATCTCCTTAGTATTTACGAATAATGGAGGAACTTGTTGTTGATGCCGAAACCACATAGAGCTCAGAAGTTAAAGATTAGTATTAATAGTCTTTTTATTTTTTTAATTTGCGCAGTTCTCGCCTTGTTTTCAGCGAGTTCCCACTCTTCTAATCAAGATAAAGTGCAATTTGTGAGTGGTTCGTCTGTCGAAAGGACAAAAACTCAAATCGGCAAACTTCCAAAAGATGACATTTGGTGGAATGTTTATGGAGAGGACCAAGCATGGAATTTTAAAAATGTATTTCGCTTTCATCCTACTGTATTGATTCATCGTGATGGACCGGTGTCTGAGTTGGTAAACCGAAAGATGCCGGCAATACCTTTGTCAAAAGTTGAAACTCCAATTGGCAGAATGAGCTTAGAGCAATTTTTAGATGATGATCAGTCACTGACGATGAGTTTGGTGATCTTACATAGTGGAGACATTGTCTATGAATATTATAAAAATCAGGAGCCATATGAGAAAGCTATATATTGGTCAGTAACAAAGATTATCGTTTCTACTTTGATTGGGATACTTGAAGATAGAAATTTGCTGAATCTCAAAACACCAGTTGGTTTTTACATCGAAGAATTGAAAGATTCTCCATATGCAAATGTTTCAATTGAGAATCTAATGAACATGGCTGATGGGCTTGATTGTGGAGACGACTATTTTGATAAAAACTCCTGCTATTACAGGTACTCGGTTGCTATTGGAGATGGCTATTGGACGGATTCTTCGCCCACAGACCCTTATGATTTTGTTTCAAAGTTGAAAGTCGAGAGAATTGCTAAGCAAGGAAAGAGCTACCAGTATTCTGGTGTAAATACATTTATTTTAGGATGGGTTGTAGAGCAAATACTTGATATGCCGCTTCAGGATGCGATTACAAAGGAAATATGGATGAAAATTGGTGCTGAGTCTGATGGTTTGATGCTTGCTCCAAGGTTTGGTGTGCCAATTATGCACGGTGGCTTGATTGCTCGACCTAGAGATGCAGCAAGGGTTGGCCTTTTATTTACGCCGAGTTATAAAAAGGTAAATGAAAAAAGAGTGATTTCTGATAGATTTATTTCAAATATAAAAAACTCTAAGTTACATTTAAGTCAGACAGGAGCACCATATATTCAAGTAAGTGAAAAACAATCTCACTCTGCTTATCATTGGGATAGTATTTTTGCCAATGGCGATTTTTTTAAAGGCGGATGGGCAGGCCAGGGCTTTCTTGTCAACCCAGAAAAAGATATTGTTGCGGTGTACACCGGTTACGCAAAGGATCCGATTGAGTCTCAACCGAATTTTCTCCCAATATTAAGGGAGATGCTCAATAAAGTGTTTCCAGATTCATGAGTTTCTATTGTCGAGATTGTCGTTTTGGTTGATATTCTTAGAAAGAAAAAGCTAGGCTTGGCTTTAAGCGGGGGCGCTGCAAAAGGTATTGCCCATATTGGAGTTCTTCAAGCTTTAAAGGATCGAAATTTAAAAATTAGTTATATTTCTGGCACGTCAGTTGGAGCAATAATTGCGTCTCTATTCTCATTCGAAGTAGAGCTTGATGAGATCGGCAGATTTGCGAAATCACTCAGTATATCAAAAATATCAAAATTTAAGCCTTCAAGATCAGGAATTTTTAATAATGATAATCTTCGCGGTCTTTTAAGGGAATTTTTAGGGTATTCGCAAATAGAAGATGCAATATTACCGCTTTCTATTATTGCGACTGATATTAATTCGGGAGCGAAAGTAGTTTTAAATTCCGGTGACGTTTGTGATGCGGTTTGTGCATCATCGGCCATACCTGGCATTTTTGCTCCTGTTGAGATTTCCGGGATACCTCTAGTTGACGGAGGGTTAGTACAAAACCTTCCAGTTGATGTGTTGAGGGAGATGGGAGCTAATTTTTGCATAGGAAGTGATTTGAGTAGTAGCTACAGATTTTCGAAAGTCACAAATATTGTTGATGTTATTCGAAACTCCTTCGGAATCATGGTTTATTATAAAGACTACAGTCAAATTGAAATCTGTGATTTGCTAATAAGCATGGAACTAGGAGACTTTAGCTTGAATGATAATACTGATAGATTCGATGAACTAGTAGCAATTGGTTACGAAAGTACCATCCGTGCTCTCGAGGGCCTCAAGGAATCTGATACCACGCTTTTCGGAACAGTTACAAGGGCAGTAAAAGGTATTTTCGAATAGAGCACCTATCCTGACTCTTTTTTCTTTTTAGGAATTGTTGTTATTGGATCATCGGTTTCCAACTTCTTCTCTATGTCGTCCATGCTCAGATAATCTAAATCCCAGTGATTGCAAATATCGTTTCTATATCTAACACGATTTTTTTCTGTAGATTTAGTTTCTTTTCTGTTGAAATAATTAAGTATTTTCTTGCTTATTTTCATTTTGGCCTTTTTTTGATCTGGGTAAAGTGGTGAGTGTGTAAATAATACAAAAAATTAATCCAATTGTAATGTTTTGTCTTTTTAAGCTTTGCTATGCTAATGAGAGGGTTTTATGGGTTAATTCTTAAAAGCTTTAGATCTCTTCAAGAGATACTTCAGGCAAGAAAAAATGATAGAAATATGTAAATGTTTGAATTTACACATCGGTGTGATCATAAAAAATAGAGTTTTCGTATGTTTTACATGTTGGAGATAATTGCCGGTCAAAAAAGTGATGATTCCGAAAGTGAGCTTGGAACGATCACCGAGCCAGTAATCCGGCCTAAAAAGCCCAGTATGTATCAGGTGGTGCTTCTCAATGATGACTATACTCCAATGGAATTTGTCGTTGAAATAATAGAAGAATTTTTCTATAAGACACGTGATGTAGCGACAAGGATAATGTTAAAGGTGCATACGGAAGGGAAGGGGATATGCGGTGTCTTCACCCAAGATGTTGCGGAAACGAAGGCTGCGCTGGTAAATCAACATGCACAAGACTCAAAACATCCATTGATGTGCCAGGTGGAGCCTGTAGAGGATAATGAAGAGGATTAAATATGCTTAGCAGAGAACTCGAAGTAACGTTAAATCTTGCATTCAAAAACGCACGGGACAAAAAACATGAGTTTATGACAGTAGAGCACCTGTTACTGGCTCTTTTAGATGATGCCTCTGCTACTAGCGTCCTTACAGCATGCGGTGTTGATTTGGACGCGCTCAGACAGGATTTGAGTGAATTTATAACGTCCACAGTGCCAACAATACCCGATACAAAGCTGCAGCAGGATACGCAACCGACGCATGGTTTCCAGAGAGTGCTTCAAAGAGCAGTTTTTCAGGTAAATTCTGCCAATCATAGCGAAGTTGTCGGTGCAAATGTGATTGTTGCGATATTTAGTGAGCAAGAGAGTCAGGCAGTCTATTTTTTAAGACTTCAAGATGTTGCAAGAATAGATGTTGTGAATTTTATAGCTCATGGAATTACTAAGACGAGTGAAAGGGCTGACGGCACTACTCAGTCATCGACAGAAACATCTAATAAAGCTTCCAATGCCAAACCAGAGCAAAAGACAAGCCTTGAACAATATACGACGAACTTAAACGATAGGGCGAGAAAAGGTGAGATAGATCCATTAATTGGTCGAGAACATGAGATCGAAAGAATCAGTCAAATCCTTATAAGGAGAAGAAAAAATAATCCATTGTTGGTTGGCGAAGCTGGAGTAGGAAAGACTGCAATTATAGAAGGACTAGCTAAATTAATACATGAAAAAAAGGCGCCGAAGCCCATAACAAATAGCACTGTTTACTCGTTAGATATGGGGTCTCTTGTGGCTGGAACCAAGTATCGCGGCGACTTCGAAAAACGACTAAAGTCACTTATTTCAGAGCTCAAGAAACAGAAAAGTGCAATTCTGTTTATTGATGAGATTCATACAATAATTGGAGCAGGTTCTGCATCTGGTAGCGTTATGGATGCGGCAAACTTATTAAAACCGCTTTTATCATCTGGACAAATTCGCTGTATTGGGTCAACCACATTCCAAGAATTTAGAGGTATTTTTGAGCGAGATCATGCCTTGGCGAGAAGGTTTCAAAAGGTGGATGTTTTGGAGCCCTCAGTAGACCAGACCTATGAAATTCTTAAAGGTCTTAAGTCTAAATTTGAGGATCATCACCAGTTGAAGTACACGTCGAGAGCATTGAGAGGCGCGGCAGTTTTGTCAGATAAACATATTACAGATCGGTTTCTCCCCGATAAGGCTATTGATATTCTCGATGAAGCAGGTGCATCGCAGAGACTATTGCCAGATTATAAGAAAAAGAAGACTGTTGGTATAAATGATATTGAGCACATCATAGCTAGGATTGCACGGATACCAGAAAAGAGCGTCAGCAGTTCCGATAAAGCTCAATTAGCAGATTTAGCGAATAACCTTAAGATGGTGGTATTTGGTCAGGACACGGCCATCGATGCATTATCTACTTCAATAAAATTAGCAAGAGCAGGACTTAGAGAGGGCACTAAGCCTATTGGGAACTTTTTGTTTGCGGGCCCTACGGGGGTTGGAAAAACCGAAGTATGTAAGCAGTTATCTCGAATTTTAGGTGTTGAATTGGTGCGATTTGATATGTCGGAATATATGGAAAGACATACAGTGTCCAGATTAATCGGAGCTCCTCCGGGATATGTTGGTTTTGACCAAGGAGGGCTACTGACCGAGGCAGTGACAAAAAATCCTCATAGTGTTGTTCTTTTGGATGAAATCGAAAAAGCGCATCCTGATGTTTTTAATTTGCTACTTCAAGTAATGGATCACGGAACACTTACTGATAACAATGGAAGAAAGGCAGATTTTCGCAATGTCATCTTGATTATGACTACAAATGCAGGCGCCGAAGCGATGAGCAGAGCTTCGATTGGCTTTTCAATGCAAGATCATCAATCGGATGGAATTGAAGCGATCAAGAAAATGTTCACTCCAGAGTTTAGGAATAGACTGGATGATATTGTTCAGTTTGGTGAGCTATCACTTGATGTTATCAAAACAGTTGTCGACAAATTCCTAGTGCAACTGCAATCTCAACTTGATGAAAAGAAGGTTTTTTTAGATGTTGATGAAAGTGCGAGACTTTGGCTGGCACAGAATGGGTATGATCCCAAGATGGGCGCTAGACCGATGGAGAGAGTAATTCAGGACAAGGTGAAGAAGCCTTTGGCTGAAGCAGTGCTGTTCGGAGAACTTGCTAAATCAGGAGGAACCGTGAAGATCACTGTTGATGAAAATGACAAGCTTGTTATTGAGACAAGTGCTGAGGCTCAATCTGCGAACGTTTGATTAGAGAACAAAAATTTTTTAGTGAGATCATCGCTCTCGGAATGTAATCCGTCCTTTCGTAAGATCATATGGAGTCATTTCGACTTTAACCTTATCCCCAGTAAGTATTCTTATATAATGCTTTCTCATTTTGCCTGATATATGAGCATTTATCGTATGCCCATTTTCCAGCTTTACTTTAAAAGTGGTATTCGGGAGAGTATCAACTACTTCTCCGTCAAGTTCTATTGACTCTTCTTTTGCCATATTTAGTTCCTTTGATGCACTGTTGAATTAAGTATTTAGTTTAACAAAATTATACCTCAGTCCCAATTTGCTTTCATTTTAAAGGACCAGTTAATATTATTTGTTTTATTTGCTTTTAAAATCCTTACAAATTCGTCTCGCTTGATGGTGACTGCACCCAACGATTTCAAATGCGGGTTTTCAATTTGGCAGTCTAGAAAAATAAAGCCAGATAACCTCATCCAATAGCAGAGATACGCAAGGGCAATTTTAGATCCGTCTTTAATTTTACTAAACATTGATTCCCCCGAAAAAATGGCACCTGAGACAACACCGTAGATACCTCCAACGAGCTCGATACCTTCCCATACCTCAATTGAGTGAGCAAGACCTTCCTTATGCAATCTTAGATAGGCATCGATCATATCACTGGTAATCCAGGTGTCATTTTCGACTCTATTCGAGGCACATGCATGAATAACTCTCTCGAATGCCTTATCAGAGGTAACATTAAACTTATTTTGTCTCAACTTTTGCTTCAATCGCCGTGATATATGAAAATTATCTGGCCTTAAAATGCATCGATTTGATGGACTCCACCATAATATTGGCGAGTCACTTGAGAACCACGGGAATATACCCTCATCATAAGCAATTCTTAAAGTAGATGTTTTTAGATCACCTCCAACTGCCAGTAAACCGTCTGGATCATCACTTGCCGTATGGAGAGGAGGGAAAGATATAGGAATTTTTATGCTTATCTCTTATTTTTAAAAATCAATGATCAAGAAACTTTTCTGCGTCAAGAGCTGCCATACAACCGCTTCCAGCCGAAGTAACAGCTTGACGATAGACCTGATCTGCAACATCACCTGATGCAAAAACACCCTCAATGCTCGTTTGAGTCGCGTTTCCATCCAATCCACCCTTGATAACGATATATCCGTTATTCATATCCAATTGCTCTTCAAAAATTTCTGTATTTGGTTTATGGCCGATTGCAATAAATACACCTTGGACGTCAATCTCTTTTGTATTTTCATCTTTTGTTGATCTTAATCGCATACCATTCACTCCATGCTCATCTCCGAGAACTTCATCAAGACTCATATCCCACTGGATCTCGATATTTCCCTTTTCACATTTTTCGAAAAGTTTATCTTGGAGCATTTTTTCTGCTCTCAATTTATCTCTTCTGTGAACCAACACAACTTCGGAACAAATATTTGAAAGATACAAAGCTTCCTCAACAGCAGTATTTCCTCCACCAATAACTGCTACCTTCTGATTTTTATAAAAAAAACCATCACAGGTTGCGCATGCTGAGACACCTTTTCCCATGTAGGCAGTTTCTGACTCTAAGCCTAAGTATTGTGCTGATGCTCCAGTTGAAATTATTAAGGCGTCACAGCTGTAAGATATATTTCCAAATAATTTAAATGGTTTCTGATTAAGATCAACTGAATTTATATGATCAAAGATCGTTTTAGTATCAAACCTCTCGGCATGCTTCTGCATCCGGACCATTAAATCTGGTCCTTGAACTCCGTTCTCATCCCCGGGCCAATTATCAACATCTGTGGTAGTGGTTAATTGACCACCCTGTTGTATTCCAGTTATTACTACTGGATTTAGATTTGCTCTCGCAGCGTATAGCGCAGCAGTCCAACCTGCTGGTCCAGAGCCGAGGATGATTAAAGAATGGTGCTCAAAATTTGGCATAAAATGATCTCAGAAAGAAAAATGAATTACTAAATCGTCTGATATAATAAAGAATACAAAGTTATGGATAAACAAAAATTTGCGAATATTGTTTATTTGTTAATACTATATGATCAAAGCTTTGAGGTCTGAGACGCTGAGAAACAAGTCATCTAAAAAAGTAGGTAGCCAAATCAATCAAAAGGAGAATTCTTTTAGAAAAAGACTTCTGGTTAGGGAAGGGTCTCTTTTTGGTTTATTAGCACTCTGCATCACACTTTTTCTATCCTTAATTAGTTATTCTAATTTAGATAATTCGTATCACTTTAGTAACCCAGATAGCTCAATCTCTAATCTGCTCGGCAGCACCGGTTCTTGGGTATCAGATCTATTATTGGCTATTTTTGGAGTGACTGCTTTCTTGCTGCCTCTTTTGTTGGCAATCAAATCAATACAGCTATTCAAATTTAATGTTGACAGTTCGTCTGAGGGCACCGATTTCTTAGTCATCTGGTTGAGGCTAATCGGATTTATTCTTTTGTTGATCAGCGCTACTGCTTTTATTGATATTCAATACGGACAAACGGAGAGCAACTATCCTAATGGTGTGAGCGGTTATATAGGTGACTCATTAGGAGATCAAATTGTATCAATTTTTGGATATATAGGCGGAACGATCTTGCTTGTTTTTCTTTTCATGTTTGGGTTGACTGTATTCGCTGATATTTCATGGATCAGGCTAATAAATTATATGGGCGCTGGTTTAATCAGGATTTTTGACAGAATAGGTCATGCATATAATCAGAGAAAGATTGCCAATGCGGAGAAAAGAAAAAGCAAATCGGCTCTTAGCAACCGAATCGAAAAGGTAAAAAAAGCTAACAAAAAAAATGAGGAACGGGACGCTGTTGTTATAAAACAAAGTGATGCATTCTTCGCCGAGAGTGTTAGAGCATCTAAAGAAAAACAACAGAACTTGTTCCCAGATTCGGAGTTGGGTGATTTTCTACCGCAAATAAGCCTACTTGACCAACCGGATAAATCAAAATCTAGCGGCTATACAAATGATTCACTTGAGCATCTGTCGCGGGTGCTAGAGTTAAAATTACAAGACTTCGGAATCACAGCTGAAGTTGCTGAGGTGCTTCCAGGACCAGTGGTTACGCGGTTTGAAATTCAACCTGCTCCAGGCGTGAAAGTTAGTCGGATAAGTGCGTTAGCAAAAGATTTGGCAAGGTCCATGGCTGTTATAAGCGTAAGAGTGGTGGAGGTTATTCCTGGCAAGTCTGTGGTTGGAATTGAAATACCAAATGAAAAGCGTCAAATGGTTCGGCTGAGCGAAGTGCTCTCGTCAGAAGAGTATGACAAATCTAGCTCAGTTTTGACATTGGCACTGGGCAATGACATTGCGGGTTCTCCGGTCGTCGCAGATTTGACAAGGATGCCGCATTTATTAGTTGCAGGTACAACCGGATCCGGTAAGTCGGTTGGTGTTAACGCAATGTTGTTGAGCTTACTTTTCAAAGCAACCCCCGATCAAGTAAAGCTCATTCTAATAGATCCAAAAATGCTCGAATTATCTATTTATGATGACATTCCACATTTGCTAACTCCTGTTATCACTGATATGAATGATGCGGCAAGTGGACTCAGATGGTGTGTTGGTGAAATGGAAAGACGATATAAATTAATGGCTGAACTTGGAGTCAGAAACATCGCGGGTTTCAATCGAAAGGTTACCGACGCTGTTGAGGCAGGTGATCCCATACAGGACCCTTTTTATGAATTTAATAGCGATTCTGAATCTGATGAGGAGATACCAACGCTGGGAAAACTTCCATACATAGTTGTTGTAATTGACGAGTTTGCCGACATGATGATGATCGTTGGGAAAAAGGTTGAACAGCTTATAGCTAGAATTGCTCAAAAAGCCAGAGCGGCTGGGATACATCTTATCTTAGCTACTCAAAGACCGTCGGTAGACGTTATTACTGGACTGATTAAGGCAAATGTTCCTGCAAGAATAGGATACCAAGTATCATCAAAAATCGACTCCCGAACTATATTAGATCAAGGTGGGGCAGAGCAGTTACTTGGGCATGGCGATATGCTTTACTTGCCTCCAGGAACAAGTGTTCCAGAAAGGATTCATGGCGCTTTTGTTGATGATCATGAGGTTCACCAAGTAGTAGCTGATTGGAAAAAACGTGGTCTACCTGAGTATTTAGAATCGATAACGGATGAAGAACTAGTCTCCTCTATATTGGTTCCAGGGTTTGATTCAGCTGACAGCGCCGCTGATAGCGTTGAGTCAGATCCGTTATATGATGAAGCTGTTGCATTTGTTCTTGATAGTCAAAAGGCCTCAATATCATCCGTGCAGAGAAAATTAAGAATTGGATATAACAGAGCAGCTCGGCTCATAGAACAGATGGAGGAGAGCGGTGTTGTAAGTCCAATGAGCAGTAATGGCACTCGGGAAATATTAGTTCCGAATGGACGATGATGGATGAGTAGATCCAAAAATCTTTATAGCCGAGCTCAGATTTATTTATTATTCATTCTTATATTGCTTGGTGTCTCCAAAGCAAATGGTGATGATATATCTTTTTTAAACGATCTGGAGTTAATAGAGACTTACAAGGCTGACTTTATTCAAAAATCAATCGGTAACGATCAATCTATCGATGAGATTGTAAAAGGAACATTCTATTTTAAAAGACCAGGGATGTTTTTGTGGTTTTCTTCTCCTCCAAATAATCAGAAGATCATCGTGAACAAGGAGACGGTATGGATTCACGACATTGACTTCAATCAAGTTATCGTCAGGTCATTAGATAATGAAATTAAAAAAACGCCACTTTTTTTGTTGATAAATGGGCCAGAACTTCTAAGTGAGAATTACCTTATTGAGAAAGCAGTTGCAGAACAAACGGAACAAACTACGGAATATATTTTTAAAAACAAAATGGATGGAAACAATATCCAATTATTTTCCGCAAAAATTAATTCAGGTTTAATCCATTCCCTTAAGATAGAGGATCGAATAATGGGATCGATAGAAATAAATTTCAAAAATATTGAAAAGAACATAGCCTTAGAGGAAGCTATGTTTATATATGTCCCTGAAAAAAATACTGACATTATTGATTAGCTAAAATGGTCGGGTAAAAGACAATATATGACAAAAATTCTTGTAATCGCTTTGGGCGGAGCCATAGGATCTGTTGCCAGATACTTAATTGCTAATTCGGTTGATCTTACCCCAGGAAAATTCCCATTTTTAACGCTATCTATAAATGCTTTTGGTAGTTTTATGATGGGTGTTACCTTCGTGATTCTAGTGGAAAAAAGTTTGTTTCCTAGTGAAGTCCGTGATTTTGTCATAATAGGCTTCTTAAGTGCGTTTACGACTTTTTCAACATTTGCATTTGAAGTTTATTTTTTATTTCAAAATCAGAACATCATGCTCGCGCTATTGTATATAATACTCAGCGTTGTGCTGTGTTGTTTACTGCTGTTTCTCGGCATTTATTTTGTGAGATTAATTTGAGAATCTACTATGATTGATCCGAAATTCCTCAGGTCTGACATCCAAGAAGTTGCAGAAAAGCTACTTACCAAAAACTTTCAACTAGATTGTGAAAGCTTTAATTTACTAGATAGTGAGAGGAAATCTCTCCAAAGTAAATTAGAAAAATTGCTGCAAGAAAGAAACTCGCACGCTAAAAAAATCGGCATGAAAATAACCGAAAATGGTCCTGCTGATAATAGTGTCAAGGAGTTAAAAATAATTGGGGAGGATCTTAAAAATCAATCCAATCAAATTGAAACTGAATTATCTACAGTAAAACATAAGATTAACGCCATTCTGGAGATTATTCCTAACCTACCAGATAGCTCTGTTCCAAATGGTAAGGGTGAGGAGGACAATATAGTTGTCAGGAAGTGGGGTAGTCCGAATACGTTTGGTTTTGATATTTTGGACCATGTGGAGCTTGGCAACAATATCGGACAGATGGATTTTGATGTTGCAACTAAAATAACCGGGTCAAGGTTTATGCAGTTAAGTGGTCAATTAGCCTCACTTCATCGTGCATTAATTCAGTTTATGTTGGATACGCACATAAATGAAAATGGCTATGAAGAGGTATATGTCCCATATATCGTTAATTCAAAATCACTCTGGAGCACAGGCCAACTTCCAAAATTTGAAAATGATCAATTTAAGATCGATGACGAGAGGAATTATTACTTGATACCGACCGCAGAGGTACCTGTGACAAACATTTATCGAGATGTGATAGTTGATCAACTACCAAAGAAGTATGTAGCACATACTCCATGCTTTCGAAGCGAAGCGGGTTCTTATGGTAAGGATACACGAGGAATGATTCGACAACATCAATTCGAAAAAGTTGAACTTGTGCACTTTGTTGAGCCTCAAAATTCATGGCAAACATTCGAGCAACTTGTAACTCACGCAGAGAGCATATTGCAAAAATTAGAACTACCTTATCAGGTTGTGAATTTATGTGGAGGTGATCTTGGTTTCTCCTCCGCTAAAACTTATGATCTGGAGGTTTGGGTGCCTTCTCAAGGACGATATCGTGAAATTTCATCTTGTAGTAACTTTTTAGATTTCCAAGCGAGAAGACTGAAAGCTAGATTCAAAAAGGATGGTAAAATTGAACTGATGCACACTTTGAATGGATCTGGTTTGGCGGTGGGCAGAACTTTGCTTGCAGTAATGGAGAACTACCAAGAAGAGGGCGGTAGAAGGATAAAGATACCAACAGTGCTTCAAGGGTACATGAATGGGTCTGAATATATTTCCGGTTTAAAAGGATAACCCTTTGAGTCAATTTGATTATGATTTATTTGTCATAGGTGCGGGCTCTGGTGGAGTCAGAGCGGCCAGGATGGCAGCGGATAAGGGGCTATCTGTGGGTGTTGCAGAGGAGCGTTTTCTCGGTGGCACATGCGTGAACGTAGGATGTGTACCTAAAAAATTGTTTGTAATAGCCTCGCAGTTCCCATCAAAATTTAAACTTAGTGAGAGTTTTGGATGGCAGACTGCTACAAATCTATCTTTTTCTTGGGAGATTTTGAAACAAAACAAAGATAAAGAAATTGCGAGATTGAATAAGATCTATGACGGTCTTATAAGTAATTCAGGAGCAAAACTTTATCATGATAGTGCAAGTTTTTTGGATGAACATACCTTAAACATTGGTGACAAAAAAATTACTGCAGAAAAAATTCTAATTGCGACTGGAGGCCACTCAAGACAACCAATATTTAGAGGTAATGAGCATGTAGTTCATTCTGATGATATGTTTGCGATTGAAAACTTACCAAAAGAATTGCTCATAATTGGTGGTGGTTACATTGCTATTGAGTTCGCTTGTCTTATGAATAAGTTAGGAGTTCATGTAATTCTCATGAATAGAAGCCAAGAGATCCTAAGAGCTTTTGACCGAGAAATGGTGGGTAAAATCACGCAATCAATGATCGCTCAAGGTATCGATTTACAGCTTAATGATGAAATATCTAATATAGAAAAAGTAAATGGGTCTCTAAGCATCCAAACCATAAATGGGTTCCAGATTCGGGCTGATATGGTTTTAAGTGCAATTGGGAGATCTCCAAATCTCTCAAATCTCAAAATTGATAATATTGGTTTGAAATTGAATAAATATGGAGCTGTGGAAGTAAATAAGCACTATGAAACGAATGTAGGTAATATTTATGCACTTGGTGATGTGATTAATCGATATCAACTAACACCGGTGGCTATAAGTGAGGCTATGGTGCTAGTTGAAAATTTAATTGGTGCCAGGAAAATATTTGACTATGAAAACATACCGACAGCAATTTTTAGCAGTCCTGAATTCGCAACAGTTGGTTTGAGCGAAGAGGTTGCTCGCCAAAAATTTAATGAAATTGATATTTTTGTAAGCTCATTTAATTCTTTGTCAACCTCCCTTTCTGATCAAAAAAGCCAGATAACTGTTAAATTAATTGTTAAAAAAACCGACAATAAAGTGGTTGGTTGTCATATGGTTGGAGATCATGCGGCTGAAATTATTCAAGGTATGGCTGTAGCAATAAAAGCTGGAGCGACGAAAGAAGTCTTCGACAATACTGTGGGAATACATCCATCAACGGCAGAAGAATTTGTTACCTTAAGATCTGTAACTCGTTAAAAATTCGATTTAGCCTTCTCAAGCAAGCTCATGATCATGTGTTTTAAATCACTTAAAATTGATTTTTTATCATCCTTTTTAGAGGTAATTGCTATCAGGAGAATGGCATGAGTCACTTCAAGCCACGTTTGACTCAGTCTTGATAATGTTAATGGGTTTGAGGAAATACTGAGCCTGTTAAATATTTTAGACATAGTAAATATGATTTTCTCATCGTGTTCTTCATCTAATTCTTTCAACTCAGGGACTCCAGACATTAATTGTACAAGGGGCAAAATACCCTCCTGATCTGTATAAACATTTAGCATTCTATCGATACTGTAATTAGTAAAATCTCTTAAGGAAACGTCCTTCAACGAAAAATTATCTATATCATCCAGTGCATAATCAATTTCATTTAACCATCTTTGTGATAGGGCAAATAGTATTGAGTACTTGTTTGGAAAATAGTGATACAGAGTGCCAACTGATATACCCGTTTTATTAGCAATAAGTATAGTTGTGAGATCATCCTGACCAACTGTCCCTAACAGTTTTGCTGTGACAGATAGTATCATCTCCCTCTTTTCGAGTGCTCGTTGTTGCATGGGAAGATTTCTCGGCGCTAGTATTCTTGGCATTTCAGATGCTCCTATGACTAAAATCTGTCGCGCAATGTGTAATAAAGCATTCCAGCAACCATTCCTGGCCAGCGCAGAAGTGTTCCGCCTGGGAACTTCAATGTTGGAAGACCTGAAATTACGTTAAATCGTGAGGGATCCCCTGAAATAGCCTCTGATACAAGTTTTCCCGCAAGAGTCGAAGCTGCAATTCCATGACCTGAATAACCCTGCATAAACCATACATTATTGGATAAACAACCAAAGTGAGGTAGCCTATTAAGAGTGATTGCTAATGTCCCACCCCAACCATACTCTACTGCTACGGTCGCAAGTTGCGGGTAAATCTTTAACATATACCTTTGCACAAATCTTTTTATATCTTTTGGAAATCTTTTTGTATAGTTTTCTCCTCCCCCAAAGATAAGGCGATTATCTCCAGATAATTTCCAATAATTAATTACAAATCTAGTATCAGACATTGAAGTATCAAGAGGAATTATGGTTTTGGCTAGTTTCTCGTCCAATCTCTCAGTGGCAATTACAAAATTGTTTATTGGCATTATATAACCATTGATTTTCGGCTCCAGATTTTTTATGTAACCATTACATGCAATAATCAGATGATCACATCTAACACTTCCAAATTCTGTTTTAACAAGGGTAGGGGAGGAGTTGTATTCGCTTACCAAAGACTCCCCATATACTTTAACGCCAGCTTTAGTCGCAGCCAATGTGAGTCCTTGTAGATATTTCAATGGATGGAGGTGACACGAGTGATTTTCGATTACACCACCATAAAAAACATCAGTTCCAATGTAGTCTTGCAAGCAATCTCTCTCTATATAAGTTCCCGAGAAATTATAGTGCTTGTTGAGATGCTCAACTTCTTCTTGCAAATCTGAGCACAGTGACTTTTTGTGAGCAAAGTGGATATCCCCATGTTTCAGGTTACACTCAATAGAATGCTCATTTATAAGATTCTTTACAGTGTCTACAGCCTCAATACTCATGTCCCAAAGGGTCTTAGCTTTGTGCCATCCGAATTTCTTTTCCAAGTAAAATTGATCAACCCTTTGACCGATTCCGACATGACCTCCATTCCTACCAGAAGCACCATATCCGGGTTGGTTAGCCTCTAGAACCACTACTTTGTAGCCTAGATTAACAAGGTGAAGTGCTGACGATATTCCAGTGAATCCTCCGCCAATAATACAGATATCTGTATCGATGTCGGACTGCAATTTGTCATATATAACTTTTGATTTGGCAGTTGCAGTGTAATACGAATCCATTACTACCTCTCTTTGCTTTCATTGACATTAACATTTAATTGAATAATAATTCAATATATTTCGAATATTTATTCAATTTATGCCAGAAGATAGCAAAAGTAAAATTAGTGATTGGATTAACAGTAACAAGATTGCTGAAATCGAGTGTCTCGTGCCAGATATGACTGGGAACGCGCGTGGTAAGTTTATTCCTGCAAACAAGTTCCTTAAGCAAGAAAGTAGATTACCTGAGGGAATTCTTGCTCAAACGGTAACAGGGGAGTATTCAGACGATTTCTGGGATCTACTTGGAACAATCGATGGGGATATGCTTTTGGAGCCGGATCCAGCAACAATAAGAATGGTTCCATGGGCAAATGAGGTTACCGGTCAAATAATACATGATTGCTATACAAAGGATGGTAAACCTCATGAATTTTCAAGCAGAGCAATCTTAAAGAAAATACTGAAACTTTACGATCAGGACGGTCTTAAGCCGATTATCGCACCAGAGATGGAGTTTTATCTTGTAGAAAAGAATCCTAATCCTGGGTTGCCACTCAAGCCTCCGATGGGCAGATCGGGAAGGCCTGAAACAGCTAGACAATCCTACAGTATAGATGCAGCCAATGAATTTGAATCATTTGTTGAGGGCATGTACAGCTGTTGTGACAAAATGAATCTAGAGGTGGATACGCTTATTCACGAATCAGGAGCAGCCCAACTAGAGGTGAATTTCGTTCATGGTGAGCCACTGAGCATAGCGGATCAGGTCTTTACATTTAAACGAGCGGTCAGAGAGATTGCATTCAAAGAGGGCATGTACGCTACTTTTATGGCTAAACCCATGGCAAGCGAGCCTGGATCGGCGACTCACATTCATCAGAGCATCCTCGATAAAGAATCAGAAAACAATATATTCAGTGACAAAGAGGGTGGTTACAGCGATCAATTTTTCCACTATCTTGGAGGTTTGCAGAAATATTCTCCCTACGTTATGAGTTTATACGCGCCAAATGTTAACTCTTACCGCCGTTTTACTCGTGAGATATCTGCTCCTATTAATCTTCACTGGGGCTATGATAATAGAACAACTGGCCTGAGAGTTCCTGACTCCGACCCTGTGAATTACCGAGTTGAGAATCGTTTTCCGGGGGCAGACGTTAATCCCTACCTAGCCGTAGCAGCTACACTAGCAAGCGGCTATCTCGGCATGAAGAATTCTATTAAACCAACTGAAGCATATACAGGAAACGCATACGAACTAGATTTTGACGTTCCAAGAACTCTAGAGGAGGCGCTTAGAGGCCTACAAGAAAACAAAGAGATATCTGAGATATTTGGAGACAAATTTATTCAACTGTATACTTCTATTAAACTAGTTGAGTTTGAGCAGTTTAATAAAGTAATCTCTTCATGGGAGAGAGAACATCTACTATTAAATGTATGAAAATCATATATTTAATCTATTATATTAAATAAAATTATAGGTCAATATGCGCATTAATAAAAGGCTTGGAGTATTAGGCGCAGAGATAACAGATGTTAATCTTAATGATAACAATACGTCGCTTTATATAGAAATCCATCATCTGTTGATGGAACATCAAGTTCTATTCTTTCGTGATCAAGATATAAGCTACTCTAGTCATAAAAGGCTTGCGGAAAGTATTGGTTTGGTGAAGCCTCATCCAGCTTATAATACTGTTGAAAACTTTCCTGAAATATCGATTCTTGAGAGCACTGCCGATAGTCCGAGCAAAATAGAGTGTTGGCATAGTGATATGACTTATAGCAACAAACCTCCACTTGGGACAGTTTTGCGTTCAAGAATTATCCCAGAAGTGGGTGGTGATACACTTTGGTCTAGTATGACAGCAGCCTTCAATGGTCTATCCTCCAATATGCAAGAAATGCTAAAAGGACTGAGCGCAGTGCATGATTTTAGCCATGGATTTCAAGAAACGCTGAGTCAACCAGAGGGCAGGAAGAGACTAAAACTGGCAATTAAAGAGAATCCACCGGTGACACATCCAGTCATCAATATTCATCCCATAACGAAGAAGTTCGGGATTTACGTGAATGAACTCTTTACCACTAAAATAACAAACTTACCCAAGTCTGAAAGTGATTATTTATTAAATTTTCTTTTTAATCATATTAAAACGCCTGAATTCACTTGTCGTTTTAACTGGAGTAAGAATGCAGTTGTTATTTGGGACAATCGAAGCACTCAACACAAACCAATAAATGATTATTTTCCCGCTTCAAGACGACTAGAAAGAATTACAATAGAAAGTCCTTAATCGATTCTATTGAAGCAAAAAATCTATTATTAGCCTTCCAACCTTTTCGTCATCAGCAGAGAGACGTTTTAGCGATTTCCTTGCTTCCTCCAAATGATTATCGTCGTACAAATCTTCCCTTAACTTTAATAATTCTAGTGCATATTCAACCGAGAACTCGGGATGACCTTGAAAAGTTAAAACATTATTTCCTATTTTCATCATGACGTTATGACATGTTTCTGTTGACGCACTTATGTCCGCAGCCTCTGGCGCACTCGTAACTTCGTCTTGATGACTATAAATCAGATTAAATTGACCAAGATTATTTTGTTGTTCGCTTGGGGTAGCTACGGAATGTGCTGTCCTCACCCCAATCTGCCAACCATTTCGTGACTTTTCTACCTTCCCGCCTAAAGATTGAGCGATTATCTGATGTCCAAAACAGATGCCCACAATCTTTTTATTAGAAGAGAATAACTTGCCAATAAATTTCTCCAAGCTATTTATCCAGTCTACCTTGTCATAAACGCTCAATTTACTTCCCGTAATCAAGAACGCATCTTCATCATGTATCGATTCTGGGAATTCACCTTTGTGTGCCTCATAGGTTTTGAAGAATAGGCTAGTTTTAGAGACATTGGATGCGTGCAAAAGGCACTCAAACATTGATGGATAGTCACCATAAGTCTTAACAAGCTCAGGCCTGACATCATCCGTGCAAAGAATTCCAATTTTCATTTCTAGGAGCCGAGCTTGTGGCGATCAAGGTAACTAATGAGATCTCGTTTAACCTCAGGTGCAAAAATGTATAAACCTATAATGTTTGGCACTGCGATGACAAATACCATTGCATCAGAAAAATCGAGCACTGCAGAAAGCTTTATCATGCAACCTAGGCAAACAAAAAAACAGAAGATGATTTTGAAGATAAGTTCGGAGACTGCACTTTCTCCAAAAATATAAGTCCAACTTTTCAAGCCGTAATAGGCCCACGCAATAGCAGTTGAAAATGCAAACAAAAGGGCGGCAATGCCTAATAGAACTGGAAACCAACCAATATGGTATGCAAAAGCTGCAGAGGTTATCGCAATGCCCTCAAGATCACCAAAAGGGGAACCGTCTGTATACAAAGTTGTAATAATTACAAGCGATGTAAGCGTACAAATAACCATAGTATCGATAAAGGGTTCCAGAAGTGAGACTAGCCCCTCGGTGATTGGTTCATTCGTCTCTACTGCCGAATGTGCTATTGATGCAGTCCCCATCCCAGCTTCATTTGAAAAAGCAGATCTCTGGAATCCAATGATCAGTGCTCCAATAGCACCTCCCGCAAAGCTATTTAGTCCAAATGCACTTTGTATGATTAATTTAAATGCATCGTCAATTGAGTCGAAGCTCAGAATTAAAATTATTAATGCAGCTACGAGATATAATCCAGCCATCGATGGAACAATTTTTGAAGCAGCTTTTGCAATGGATTTGATGCCACCGATAATAACAAGCCCAACAGCTCCAGCTAGAATAATCCCGAATAACCATCCTTTATCTGCAAAAAAACTACTTTCGCCACCTGTTATTGACAGAAATTGAACATATGCCTGATTTGACTGAAACATATTTCCTATACCAAAACAGCCTATTACTAATGAAATCGCATAAAATGAACCAAGTAGTTTCCCAAGACCAGGATATCCTCTAATGGAAAGGCAGTGCTCTAGATAATACATTGGCCCACCAGATACTGACCCATCAGCATTGGACTTCCTATATTTGACTCCTAATGTGCACTCAACAAACTTTGTAGACATGCCGAGAAACCCTGCCAGAAAGAGCCAAAACGCTGCTCCTGGACCTCCAATAGATATAGCAACGGCAACACCTCCAATATTTCCAATTCCCACAGTTCCTGAGATAGCAGTTGATAATGCTTGAAAGTGGGTGATTTCACCCTGAGCACCCTTGGTTTTTTCTGAGGAACCGAACACTAATCTTAATGCAGCAGGGAAGGCTCTTATGTTTATAAATCCATAGTAAAAAGTAAAAAATGTAGCTGCTGTTACAAGCCATAGAACAATAATAGGGAAATCATTACCAAAAATTGGTATTTTATAGAATATAAAATCTGAAAGTCCTGAAGAAAATGGTTGTACAAACCGATCAATCTGTTGATCCAAAGAAGCCATGAATTATCCTTTCGTAATTAAAGAGAAGTTTTTCAGTAAAGTTTGCAAAGTGATTGTATGAGTTTAATTAATTAATATTAATTAATCACGTTTTGTTGTATGTTTCAGAATTATTACAGTTATAAGATCTCAAAGCTCTCACATTGGTGCAAAAATTTTGAATAAACCATTTAATGAATTGACTCCAGTATTTAATAAAATGTCAAAGCATGATTTAACACAGGCTAACTCGGTAGATCTTATGGACAGAGTTGATAGTAAATTTATATTTTTAGCCTCGGAGTTACATGAAATATTAAATCAATGCATGGAGTCGTATTCTTTGGTAATACTTGCGGAGACAAATCTGTTCGCAACAGATAAACATGTAGTTAAAATTAATTGAGAGAAAATTGAAAATATCTCTCCCGAAAAGAAGAAAGAATTATTTGAGGATTTATCAAAACGTACCGGCCTCTCAGTGTGTGAGGTGAAAGTTGTTGATATTGATTTTTTAAATGATACTGCGAACATAGAGGTATATTATAAGGATTCCAAAAATTAAATTTTTCAGTCAAAGCGAGCACTAATAAGATGGTAGCTAGAAGAATCTTTTTATGCATTTCAGTCACTTTTTGTCATATGTCCTTTGGCGATGATATAAATATTTCTTTTTTAGACTCACTTGCGGTGAGTGGAAGGGTTCATATTGATGGTGATAATTTCAATGGTATTTTTAAAGAACGATCGAATAGCTCAATTTCTAAATTAGATATACGCAGAGCTAGATTGGCATTTGATTTTGGGTTCTCTGATAATTGGTCCTCAAAAGTTCAAATAGCCGTCAATGAAAACAATAAAAGTGTTTTAGTAAAGGACTTGTTTCTTGAATACAAGGGTTGGGATTTCGCAGAAATAAAGATTGGAAAATCAAAGGAGCCTTTCGGTTTAGAGCGGCTAACAAGCTCAAAGAATACTCTGTTTATCGAGAGAAGCTTAACTTCGAATATTTTTTCTTTAGGGCGGAGTCAGGGATTGAGTCTGATGTCAAAACACGATTATCACACATGGAGCGCTGGGATCTATAAAGTTGAAAAAGGACCCAAGCTACGTTCAGACGGTGGCCTAGCTTTTACTCAGAGATTTACTTATAACCCCGTTATCATCAACAATGGAGTCTCACATATTGGTATATCATATTCAAAGAGGCAGCTAGATGGTTCTGATTATGAATTGAAGTCCAATGGTGGCGTCTTTACATCGTATAACCTGCTAAATACGCCTTTAATAGCGACTGATTCGTTAAAGCAGTGGGGCGGTGAATTTGCGGTGGGAGTTAATGCCTTATCTTTTCAAGCTGAATATCAAACGCAGGATATCAAAGCATTAGATAGATCGATGGATCTTGAGTATGAGAGTTTTTATTCTCAAATATCCTATTTCCTTACAAACGATCAAAGACGATATAGAGACGGTAGATTCGTTTCAGTAAAACCTTCATCAATATCAGGAGCAGTTGAGTTAACTGCGAGATATGCGGTGTTTAAAAATAATGCAACTTGGGATTTCGACGAAATACAAGATATCTCACAAGCGACTATAGGCTTAAATTTTTATATAAATAAAGACTTTAAATTAATGCTTAATTTGCTTGATATTGAAGCAGATTACACAAACAGTAAAGAAAGTGGAAAAGCTGCTTCAATACGTTTGCAGTTTCTTTTGTAAGACCATTAAGCGCTTGCATGAATTAGAGTAGTTTGTTAAAGATAGTCATTAAAATATTGATTAAATTAAACTTTTCTATCTTTTCCTGTTATAGCGCGCTCTTTCATATCAGATTGAATATAAACCTGATCAGTCGTACCCATACTTGAGTGACCCAAATCATCCGCCATATGCTTTAATGGACGAGTCGCTATGTCTTCAGATGCCCCAGTATGCCTTAACCAATGTGTTGTTGCAGATTGAAGCGCTATCGATTCCTCTCTATAGCCTTTCTTTTTCATCATCTCATAAGTATTGTCGAATGCTTCCTGAACGATATTTCTTAATTGTCTTGATGTCATTCCACCTAAACCTCGATTTTTGGAGACAATTGGGTCTTTAACTGAAAAATTTGAACTAATACCTGCTCTATATGCTTCATAACGTTTTATATAGGGGAAGAGGGCGCTTGGAACCGAAATATCTCTTATTTTATTACCCTTTCCAAGGACTTTTAGCCATTGATTTCCTTCATTATCAACCCAGAAATGTTCCCATATTGGATTCCAATTTTTACGAACGGATAATTCAGAAATCCTCAGATAAAGACTTTTTAAGAGAGCAACTAAAAATAGCATTCTTTCATACTTTGAGTCTTGATCAGCAGCCTGTTCACAACAACTTAAAACGTAATCCCATTGGAGTTTAGATAGTCTCTTAACGGAGGTTTGTGTTGTGCCTTTTAGAAGATAGGGCGATTGTTTCCTTATCGCAGGTATAGGATTTCCGAATGTATAGCCCTCATAAGTCAGATAATCATAGAAACTGGATATTGCAGAGAAACATATTTTCATTGCCTCTCCAGAGAGTTCATGAGATCTCTTGCTTACATTTGGCGAAGAGCTATTTTCTATTTGTTTTTTTCTATCATATTTACTTATTTTAATTGCAAAAGGTCGCCATTTTTCATTAATCCTATATTCTCCACTTAAAAATTTAAATCGAGTTTGAACCGAATCTGAAATCCATGATTTTGGGGGCTTTTTTGCAAAATCGAAATATCTTTCAAGATCTTGACGCGTTAGTTGGTTTATAGTTTTTTCCTGTTGACTCCAAGACCAAAGAAGAAACCGTTCGATCTCATTCCTATAGGAGCGATAAGTTGCCTCACTTTTACGCCCGTAGCTCCTAAGAAACGATTGTGACTGAATTACATCATCGACAAGCGATGGTATCTTCACGGATAAACTGTTTATATACTGTTTTGTATCAGGATACTCATCGAGCATTCGAAGTCCAATTGGCAATCTTGCGAATTTGTCTAATGAGTCGAAAACGGGACAAAGATCAAATTTCATATATAAACTCGTATACATCCTCACACACATTATAAAAAAAGTAATATATTATTTCCACTAATTAATATTATCGGATTTAACAATTGGGCGTTAATGATCATGATCCACCCTTTTAATATTAAAGATCTGATACACTGATATCGCGATGCTTAGTTCTCTTATACTTTTTAAAAACCGAATTTTTGTTGCGGTGCTTATTAGCTTTTTAATTGCACCATTTTACAAAAATGTGTTTTCTGATGATGACCCAGTCAAAAATCACGATTCTTCTCAAATATTTTATGAGCCCGTAGTCTTTGATAAAGATCAAGGTGCTTTATATAAGGAAATAGTAAATAGCCTACTCTCTCGGCATTATAAAAAACAAGTATTAAATGACTCTCTCTCCAAAGATCACCTGGCTAGATATATAGAGTTTCTCGATCCTGGTAAAAATTATTTCCTTAAGGAGGACATAACTTCATTTCAAAGATGGTCGACCAAGCTGGATGATTTTGCAAAAATCGGGGAAATTCAACCAGGTTTTTTTATCTTTAATATTTTTAAGAAACGTTATATTGATCGACTAACCTATAATCTTACTTTACTAAAAGATGAAGCTCATGTTTTCGACTTCAACACCAATCAAACAATATCATTCGATATAGATTCAAAAGATTGGTTCCCCACGAAAAAAGCCAGCGATGAATTCTGGGAAAATCGTCTTACTGATTTGATGATTCGACAATTCTTAAATGATCAGGAGAAGAAAGCGATTGAAGCGAGAGAAACACTTATTAAGCGATATGAGAACCAGATAAGACTGATTACACAGAGAGATTCCAGAGATGTCTTTCAGTTATATGTAAACGCGTTTGCATCACTATTTGATCCACACACTAGCTATTTTAGCCCGAGAACTAATGAGAATTTCCAGATAAATATGTCTCTATCTCTTGAGGGCATCGGAGCTGAACTGACGACAGAAGACGAATATACGAAGGTAAATCGAGTTGTTCCCGGCGGTCCTGCAGATTTGCAGGGTGATCTAAAGGCAGAAGATCGTATTGTCGGAGTTGGACAGCAAAACGACGACATAGTAGATGTAATAGGTTGGAGACTTGATGAAGTTGTAGACTTAATACGTGGAGCCAAAAACACAATTGTAAGACTTGAGTATATACCCTCCTCCAGCGAACAAACAAATACGAAAACAATATCTATTGTCCGTGACACTGTTAAGTTGGAAGATCGCGCTACGCAGAGTCAAATCATAAACATCAATAACACATCAGGTAATTTTGATATTGGTATAATTGAAATCCCCGCATTTTATATGGATTTCGAGGGCTACAGAGCTAGAGACCCTAATTATAGAAGTACTTCTAAGGATGTTTTTAAAATTGTAAACGAGTTTAAAGCTAATAATATCGTAGATGGAATCGTTTTAGATCTCAGAGGAAACGGTGGTGGCGCACTCTTCGAAGCTACCTCGTTAACAGATCTTTTCATAAATTATGGGCCTGTTGTTCAAATCAAAGACGCGTCTGGTCGAATATACAAAAATAATCGAGCGAAGAGACGAGCGATATATGATAAACCTTTGCTTGTTTTAATCGACAGACTAAGTGCATCCGCGTCGGAAATTGTTGCTGGAGCACTTCAAGACTATAGAAGAGCAATCGTAGTGGGCACTCAAAGTTATGGCAAAGGAACGGTTCAAGATATATCGCCAGTTAAGCTTGGGCAAATGAAACAAACTGTCTCAAAATTTTACCGAGTATCTGGGGAGAGCACTCAAAGTCGAGGAGTTGTTCCAGATATCTCACTACCCTCTATAATTAGTATTGATGAGGTTGGTGAAAGCCAAAAGGATAATGCACTTGAGTGGGACACAATAGCACGGGTACCCTATTACCAGAAATCTGGGAATACTATTGATGATACATTAGATGAACTGAGAGAATTGAGCTTAGATCGGCGTAATTCTGATCCAAACATGATGAGCTTGATAAATAAAATTGCACTAAGTCGCGATTTGAGTGCGGAGAAAACTTTATCTTTAAATTTAGATCTGAGGAAAGCGAGATCTGAGTCTTGGGATGAGCAAGTTTTTGTGATTGAAAATAGCCGAAGGACTGCCTTAAATCTTGAACCATTCAATACTATTGATGAGTGGCAGGCTTACCTCGAGGATTCAGAGGGGGAAGAAGAATCAGAATTACCAATAAGCGAGACAGATCCAATACTTTTTGAATCGGCTCGTATTTTAGCGGACCAGATCTTTCTCGCAAGAAATAACTGAGCTATAGGAATAAAATAATGAAAAATGATCGAATTAGAACTATGTCTTTTAATGTGAATGGAATCCGATCTAGATTAAATCAACTTGAGATTATTTTAGAGAAACATTCTCCGACAATTGTTGGTCTGCAGGAGATTAAGGTTAGCGATGAAGAGTTTCCAATTCAGGCCATCACAGAAATGGGTTATGAAGTATCCTACTTTGGTCAAAAGGGTCATTACGGAGTAGCTTTGTTGAGTAAAACCTCTCCAATAAATGTGATAAAAGGATTCCCAACTGATGGTAGCGAATCTCAAAAAAGAATTATTCATGGGCATTATCAATATGGCTCTGAGACCATTCACGTAATAAACGGTTATTTCCCTCAAGGCGAGAGCCGATCGCATCCTACGAAATTTCCCGCAAAAGAGAAGTTTTATTCAGATCTCGGAATGTATATGAGAGATAACCTCAAACAGAATGATTACGTGGTAGTGATGGGAGATATGAATGTTGCGCCTAAAAACATTGACGTTGGGATAGGCCCAGATAACATGAAGCGTTGGTTACAACGGGGAATATGTTGCTTTTTGCCTGAAGAGCGAACTTGGTTAGATTCAATAATGTCTTTTCCTTTATTTGACACATATAGACACTTGCATTGCAATGATCTCGAATATAGTTGGTTTGATTATAGAAGCCGGGGATTTGACCAAGACCCTAAAAGAGGTTTGAGAATTGATTTAATCTTATCTTCTCAATCTCTCTTACCTAGAATGATAGATGCAGGTATTGATGTCGAGGCGCGAGGTCTTGAGAAGCCCTCAGATCACTGCCCCGTTTGGGCAGATTTCGAATTATCTTAGTCAACTTTTTGCCTCTAAAGCCGTTTAAGAGAATATATATGCACAAATGCTTAATAAAATTACTTGTTTTAGTATCTATTTCTTTAGTTGCTTCATTTTCCTTAGCGGAGACTGTCAGCTCTAAAAATACATCAGATGAAGCCCCTAACGTTATCAAGATGTCCAGTAACAACGCAAAAGGTTCATTGACCGACATCACTCTAGGCGACACCTTGAAAGTAAAAGAGAGAGTCAAGGTAGAATCTTCATCGCCAAAGAAGATTATCTCCACTTCCGCGTTAATAATAAGTCAACCGAAAAAGAACCATAAATATAATGCGCAACCGGTTCTTTTAATCAGGGGTCCGGATAGTGGGAGAAATTAACATAAAAAGAAAATCCGAAGATCAATCGGCTCCCGCTTTATCCTCCCTCGAAGATAGTTCGAACTCTGAGGTCAAATACACAAAAATCGATGATTTCTTGAAAGATGTTTCTATTAGAGCTTTTAACATCTGTGTTATTAGCTGCAGGAATAAAGATGACGCTCATGATATAGTCCAAAATTCAATGTGTAAATTAGTAGAAAAGTACAGACATAATCCAGCGCATCAGTGGAAGCCTCTTTTTTATACTATCTTAAGAAATAAATTGAACGATTATTATCGGAAAAAGGCACTTTTAAACAAGATTTTTATTACTCGTAGCTCAGATGAGGAATATTTAGAGACAGAGAGTCACGCGATTAATTCGCCTGAGCAATCAATCAATAACCCTCGAAAATTACTCGAAATAAACGAAAGAAGCTCATCAGTAAAAGCCGCATTATCCATTTTACCTAGACGACAACAACAAGCTTTCATGTTTCGCTACTGGGAGGGATTCTCAACACGCGAAACAGCTTTGGCAATGAGTTGTAGCGAAGGTAGCGTCAAAACACATTTATCAAGAGCAAATGAGAAACTCAGAGAATTACTAAAAGGTATCTATGATGAATAATAAAATTATCGAAGATTTACAAAAGATTGAGTCTAGTACTCCATCTGAGGACCAATTTCGTTTAGCGCAATCTAGAAAGTTAGCGCTACAGAACCTGCAGAGCAAGAAACCAAGTATTGCTACTCCTTGCCTGCTATTGCTTTGCTGCGCCTTATTTTTAAACTTCTACATTGGACCAGAGAAAGAATTCGAGCAAACGTCCATGCAATTTTCTGATAATCAAGTCATTACAGACGAGATTAATAGTAATGACTCACCCTTTTACTATTGGTTAGACATTTATGACCAACTTTAATGTTACTGACTATAAAGCTTGCTCAAACTCAGGCAGCTGCTTGAAAAGATCCCCAACCAAACCATAGTCCGCAACTGAAAATATAGGTGCCTCATCATCTTTGTTGATTGCTGCAATGACTTTACTGTCTTTCATTCCTGCCAAGTGTTGGATAGCGCCCGATATTCCAACCGCGATATAAAGATCGGGAGCCACTATTTTACCAGTTTGGCCCACCTGCATATCATTTGGAACAAAACCAGCATCTACTGCAGCTCTTGAAGCTCCAATCGCAGCACCAAGCTTGTCTGCAATCCCATCTAATAAAGTAAAGTTCTCACCGCTCCCCATTCCTCTCCCGCCGGAAATTACTATACCTGCGGCAGTCAATTCTGGTCTATCTGATTTCGCTACCTCCTCGCTGACGAAACTGGCGAGGCCCAAATCACTTAAAGCATCTATATTCACTACTTCCGCAGATCCTCCTTCATTTTTGGCAGCATCAAAAGCGGTACTTCGAATTGTTATAACTTTTTTTACATCTGAGCTCTTAATGGTAGCAATTACATTTCCCGCATAAATCGGACGTTTAAATGTGCTTTCATCTATAATTGTAGATACATCTGATATTGCTTGAACGTCAATATGAGCAGCCAACCTAGGCATAATATTTTTTGAACTAGTGGTAGAAGTGGCTAATATATGATCGAATTCTTCGACAACAGACGCTAAAAGATTAGCCGTGTTTTCTGCCATAGCATTATCATAATGTGGCGAATCACACACCAAAACAGTCGATAATCCCTCAATTTTACAACACTGACTAACCACATCGTGACATTCGCTACCTGCAACAAACATAGAAATATCGTCACTTAGCTCTCTTGCTGCCGTCACAGCATTGAGAGTTAGTTGGTTTAATTCTTTATTATCATGTTCTGCAATTATTAAAACGCTCATTAAATTACCTTCGCCTCGTTTTTAAGTTTGTCAACCAGTTGTGCCACATCATCTACTTTTATACCCGCCTTCCGCTCCGGTGGCAGTTCTACTCCAATCAATTGGACCCGATTCTCAGCATCAACTCCTAAATCAGCAATTGAAATGATATCAATAGGTTTTTTCTTAGCTTTCATTATATTCGGCAGAGAAGCGTATCTTGGTTCATTCAATCTTAGATCCGCTGTTACAACTGCTGGAGTTTTTAGTCCCAAAGTTTGCAGACCTCCATCCACTTCTCTAGTTACTTTAAGATCCTTTTCATCAAAAATAATTTCGGAAGCAAAAGTAGCCTGCCCTATTCCCATCAAAGCGGCTAACATTTGTCCAGTTTGGTTATTGTCCCTGCATCGCACCCTATAATGAACCCGCCCGGAAAAGCCATTTCAGGTAGAGAGTTTAGACCTCCTTTCGCTAAGGCACGAGCACCATATGAAATTCTTGTGCCTCCGCGTAAAAATTTTATTATCTGAGGATGATGTTTCCATCTCTGGAATTCATCAAAAGGGCTCATATGTGGATTTTGATAATTTAAATCAGCAATTAGCCCCAAATAAACCTGATTATTTTCGGCATGATATAAAAACGCGCCACCTCCGCATTTGCTCTCTTCTAAAGGCCACCCAAGACTGTGAACGACAAGCCCTTCTTTATGTTGGTCCTCTGGTATTTGCCAAATTTCCTTAATTCCAATTCCATAATGTTGAGGGTCAACATCTGCATCAAGATTAAAATGTTTAATGATCATTTTGCCAAGATGCCCTCTGCAACCTTCGGCAAAAATAGTGTACTTGGCATGAAGCTCCATACCAGGTTGATAACTTGATTTTTGCTCACCATCTTGAGATATCCCCATATCGCCCGTGGCGATTCCCTTAATATCGCCATTCTCGTCAAATAGCGCCTCAGATGCTGAAAATCCACAAAATATATCTATTCCTATACCCTCAGCATACTCAGATAACCAACGACAAACATTACCCATTGAGACAATATAATTGCCTTTGTTATGCATTGGCCCTGGGATAAAGATGTTTGGCAGTCGAAAGCCTTTTTTGTTGCTTGTTAGAAAGTAAAATTCATCACCCTTCACAGAGGTTTTAATAGGTGAATCTAGATCTTTCCATTCGGGAATCAGTTCTTCCAAGGCTCGAGAATCAAAAACTGCTCCAGAGAGGATATGTGCTCCAACTTCCGAGCCCTTTTCCACTACGCATATTTCACAACTTGGATCCTTTTTCTTCAGCCTTATCGCCGCTGATAGCCCTGAGGGACCGGCACCGACTATAA